>JBDSZD010000026.1:0-5107 GCA_039925325.1 Sphingomicrobium sp. | reverse complement strand
AGGGCAGATTCCCACGCGTTACGCACCCGTGCGCCACTAGACCCGAAGGTCTCGTTCGACTTGCATGTGTTAGGCATGCCGCCAGCGTTCGTTCTGAGCCAGAATCAAACTCTCAAGTTGATGTACGATCTACCCAAGTGGAATAACCTAGGAAGACCGGCATCTCCGGGAGCCGTTCCTGCACAAATATACAAACTGGTGTGTTTGCGTATTAGGACATTTGCTTCCTCAACCCGGGCAAGCCCGAGCCGAAGTCACATTAAGGAACGGCATAAATTTGACCGATCCGCCGATACCCAGAGGTTATCGGTGACCGGGCCGCCGCCCACATGTCCCTTCATATAAACCAACAATGTCAAAGAGCCGACGCGCTTCATCGCCCGGTTTTTTTGGTCCGGGCATCGGTCATACCGACGAAGAAGAGGCACGAAACGGAGGCTGTCCCCGTTGGGGGCCGCCACCGTCGCTGTGACCGCCCTATATGTTTGGCGGTTTTCCCAGTCAACAGCATTTTGCAATTTTGTTGCAGTTGCGGTTGCGGGAAACGTCGAAGTTCCAGTGTCCTGGCAGTCCGTCGCTGACATGCGATATATGCAGCCCCGTGGCTCGTTCAACCCCTTAAGTGGCTGATAGGCCTGTCTTTCACCCGGTCAATCGGTTGTGTTCAGACCGCTTGAATGTAGGAGCGCATCGCCTGCGCCTCGGACTCGATCTGCTCCATCCGGTATTTGACCAAGTCCCCGATCGAAGCGATTCCGACGAGCTGCCCGCCGCTTTCGACCGGCAAATGCCGAATCCGGCGTTGAGTCATCAGCGCCAGCGCCGACAGCACTGGGGTCGACGGTTCGGCGGTAATCACGTCCTGGGTCATCACGCGCGACACTGCCCATTCGAGCACGTCGGGCCCATGGGTTCGAAGACAATAGATGACGTCGCGTTCGGACATGATGCCGGCGATGCGGCCGCCGTCGACCACCACGAGGGCGCCGATGCGCTTTTCGCCGAGCAGATCGATCGCGTCGCGAACGCGATCGTCCGCGGCGATCGTGAGTACTTCGCTGCCTTTCGACTTCAGGATCGCTGCAAGGTTCATCGGGCCCTCTCCTGCCTGTACCGAGTCGTTGATTGGCTTGATCGTCTCACGCGGCGGCTGCAAAGGGAAGCGATGCCTCGTCCGGACCCACTGCCGAGCCCGCGCCGCTCGGTCCTTCAGCGTTTCTGGCGCATCATGCGGCTGATCGCGCTGCTTGCAATATTGGTCGCGGCCATCGCCATGATCCTGGTCGCACGCGGGGACGACAGCCTACACATTCACATGCTGATCGCGACCGCCTTGATGGCCGGCGGATGTGTTCTGGTGGCGGGGGCATTGATGTCGCTTGTATTCCTGAGTGCATCGAGCGGCCATGATGAACAGGCCCGGCAAATCAATGAGGACCCCGACTGATGACCAATCTCGAGCGTGTGCCGATCCTGCGGGTCGTACCCGGCCCAGGCGATATCAACGCCAACGGGCATATCTTCGGCGGCTGGGTGCTGAGCCAGATGGACATCGCCGGCGGCATCGTCGCCGCGCGGCGCTCCAATGGTCCGGTCGCGACGGTCGCCATCGAACGGATGGAGTTCATCACGCCGATCCACCTGCGCGACCTTATCTCCGTATTCGCCCAGGTCGAGCGCGTCGGCCGAACATCGATGGGCGTGCGGATCGAGGTCATCGCCCATCGCGACCGCGGCGCGACCGAGCTCAAGGTCACCGAAGGTCTGTTCACCTTCGTCGCGCTCGACGAAAACCATCGGCCGCGGGTGATAGAGGCGGCCGATCAGGCCCAGTAGAGCAATTGCCGCGTTCCGTTTGCGGGGACCCGCACGCGCCACAGCATCCAGCCGTCGCGTTTGACCAGTTTTCCACCTTTGAAGACCTTAGCTTGCAACGGCAGCTCGATTTCCACCGTCTGCGCCTGGCTCAGATCGTTGGTGAGCGTCAGCAAGAAGGCCTTGGTGTCGCCTTGCGGGACGGTGGCTTGACTGGCCCGGACCCCGGTGCTGGTTGCGACTTCGATCTCGACCTTCTCGCCGATGGTATGATCGTCGATCCGTCCTTCCCCAATCAGAATCCGCCGACCCTCCTTCTCGCCGAACAAAGCAAGCTTGCCCGCAGGCAATGGTAGCCCAAGGCCCTTGGCTTTCTCGTTGCGCGATACGAGCAGGCGCGGAAGGGGCGAATTGAAATCGCCTGTCGGCGGACGCAACCGCAACAAGCTTTCGACCTCAACCGCCGGCTGGCGGATCATTGCGACCTGCTTCTGCGAGCGGGCGGCAACGGTGACGTTGATCGGGATGCGATACAGGCGAACGTCGCCCAGTCTTTCTTCCTGCGCGGTGACATCGCCGCGTTCCGGTGAGGGCGGCGGTGGCGGCGGGGGGGCGGCGGCGGAAAGGGACTTCCGCATTCCTGTTACGACAATCGCTTCCCCGCTGTCCTCGTCCACGATGGAAGCCACCTCCTCGGGGATGTCGCTCGTAGTCTGGCTCGGCCAACAATTGAGCTGGATCGGCTTGGCTTCGCCGCGGTCGACCCAGACATATTCGCGGTTGAGCTTTCCCGCGACCGCCTGGGTCGCGGCCTTCGACAGCCCCGTGTCGTCGCCATTGGCAAGTGTCATCCAGGCGAACAGGCTGAGCTTACGCCCGTCCGCCGACAGTTCCCCGACATAATCCGCCTGCCAGTCGAAATTGTTGGTGATGTAGGACAAGGTTACTTCGCGTTCGACCGGCTGCGGGCTGCGAATGCGCACCGACAACGTCGGCTTGGCCGAAAGTCCCTGTGGCACCGCCGGCGCGGTCAGCGTCTCCGGTAAACCGGAGCAGCGCAATGTCTCGATCCCCTGCTCGGTCTGAAGCACGATCCCCTGGTCGGTTGCGCGGACGATCGCTTCCTGCTCGCGCACCTGGCCGGTCGCTTTCGAGGTTCGCCGAAGCATCAGACGCTCGCCGAGATAGGCATCGAGCAGCGCCCCCGGAGACAGCAGTCGGGCATCGCGGTTTTTCTCAATCACCGCTTCGCCAAGCCCGGTCACGATCGCGCTTTGCGGGACGATGCCGGAGGTGACGCCTTCGAAGCGAAGATCGCTTGTCCCCGCCGGGATCGACACCCGGCGCGTTTCGCTGACCAAAGCATAGCCCCGAAGCCACTGCAGATTGAGCGGCCTCAAACCTCGATCCGGATCGCGATAGACGGTGACCGCAACCCGGTCCGGCCCCGGCGAGGTGACGACCGACTGGGCTTGCGCCTGCTGGGCCAGGCCGAACGCCGTCAGGAGCAGCAGCGCCCGCATGCGCTTAATAACGCGTGTCGAAAGTCGCGGTTACGACGGTCTCGCCGTTCGCCGGCACCGGCACTCGCCAGCGCACTTCGTCTGCGTTCAGCTTCTCGGATATCAGGCTTTCCTGAGTGATCCGCGTGTCCCAGTAAAGCCCCGCCTGGACCAGATCCACCGTAATCGGCCGCGGGCTTGCGTTGCTGACGACATAGCGCATCTGCGTCCGCCAATAGGTCTGCTGGACCTCCCGCTCGCCCGTCGTCTCGGTGCCATTGGGATGGCGGATGCGAAACCGTTCGAACTTGCGCCATTCGTTCGAATCGATGTTTCCGCGACTTTCGACGATCGGCCGAACCTTGATGTCGAACGCCTGACCGGTCGCAAGCCCGATGTCCGATCCCATCGGTGTGTGGCCGATGGGATGCTCGCCGACGAATTGCGGATTGCCGCGTGCGTCGCGCTGATAGACCCGCACCGTCCCGGCCGGAAGTGCGTCGCCAAGGCCGGCGTTGCGGGAGCTGGAGAAGCGCAAGACGCTGTTGACGCTGATCGGTTGGTCGGCGGTGGACAGCCAGCCGTTGCGATATTCATAGCCGCGCTGCGCGGGTGCCCCCTGGACGTCGAGGAAGCTGACCTGCTTGGTCTGTTTGTCGGCGATCGTGGTGCGTTCCGGCAGCGGATAGAGGTAGAAATCCGCAATGCGTTCGCGCGGGGCGGATTCAGTCCCGGCGCGGCGGATCACGCCCCGTGGAGGCGACGGCGGCGCAAAGCGTCCACCATATTCGTCGTAACCTTCGCGGGCGCTCCCGACGGCGCCGGCCACCAACAAGGTCGAGGCATTCACATAAGGAGTGCCGCTGTTGTTGGTCAGCGTGATCCAGCCCTGCACGTCCATCTGGCCGTTGCTCTCGTCGAACAAGGCGACATAGTCGGCGGCCCAACCAAGCCCCGGCGTAAGATAGGTCAGGGCCACGGGCTGCCGACCCCCGCGCGCAGCATCTAGTGTGACCGAGAGCGTCGGCCGCGGCCGCAATGTTTCGGGCACCTTGTCGAAGATTACACGGGCCGGGAGTCCGTCGTCCCGAAGCACCTCGATGCGGTTGCCGATCTGGAGGACGACGCCGCCATTGGCCGCGAGTACGCGCGCCCGCTCGGTCGTCTCGGCGCCCGTGGCGGGGTTGGTCCGAATGATCGTGATGGTCTGACCGACCGCCTTTTGCATCAGTGCCGCTGGCGTCAGCAGGTCGAAGTCGAAATTTTGCTCGACGATGCCGATGCCGCGTCCGGTCAGAGTCACGGTCGCCGGCTCGATCTGCGCAGATACGTCGCGAAATTCCTGACGACTGCGGCCCGCGGGCAGGTCGAGCTGCCGCTTGTCATCAACCAATGCGCGATTGTTGTTGTAAATCGTGACTGAGACGTCGCCTTGCGCCGTTTGAGACGGCAGCGGCACTGCTGGCTGGGACACAGCGGGCGATTGGGCAAGAACCGCAGAACACAGCATCATCCAGCAACGCATCGCCAATCCTCCCAAGTCCGGAAGACAGGTTGTTACATTATATCCTTAGCGTCAAGCCGTTGATCGCTGGCTGAAAATAAGCCGCCCCGATCAGGCGGCGGGGGCGCCTTCGTCGCTGGCCGGGCGGGGACGACGAGTGCGGCGTCACGTGTCCCGCAGCAGCTCGTCCGGAAGGACGCCACCGGCGCGTAGTTTTTCCAGCGCTCCGGCCAGGACAGCCTCGGCGTCCTGGTCGGAGCGCCGTTCTTTAACGTATTCAAGATGG
>JBDSZD010000025.1:0-8725 GCA_039925325.1 Sphingomicrobium sp. | reverse complement strand
ATCGCTCAACGCCGCGATTGGAAAGCTTCGGGGCGGCCGCACCGCGGATACGCAAGGGGCCGAGGACCGCTACGATGCGCTGAAGAAATTTGCGCGCGACCTGACCGAAGCCGCGCGCGAGGGCAAGCTCGATCCGGTCATCGGCCGCGACGAAGAAATTCGCCGCACGATCCAGGTGCTTGCGCGCCGCACCAAGAACAATCCGGTGCTGATCGGCGAGCCGGGGGTCGGCAAGACCGCCATCGCCGAGGGACTCGCGCTGCGCATCATCAACGGCGATGTGCCAGACGGGATCAAGGATCGCCGGCTGCTGTCGCTCGACATGGGATCGCTGATCGCCGGTGCCAAATATCGCGGCGAGTTCGAGGAGCGGCTGAAGGGCGTGCTCGACGAAGTGAAGCAGGCGGATGGCGAGATCATCCTGTTCATTGACGAGATGCACACGCTCGTCGGCGCAGGGAAAAGCGAGGGCGCGATGGACGCGTCGAACCTGCTCAAGCCGGCGCTTGCGCGCGGCGAACTTCACTGCATCGGCGCGACCACGCTCGACGAATATCGCAAGCATGTTGAAAAAGACGCCGCGCTTGAGCGGCGCTTCCAGCCGGTGTTCGTCGGTGAACCGACCGTGCCCGACACCATCTCGATCCTGCGCGGGCTGAAAGAGAAGTACGAGCTGCACCACGGCGTGCGGATCACCGACGCGGCGATCGTCGCAGCGGCGACGCTCAGCAACCGCTACATTTCCGACCGCTTCCTGCCGGACAAGGCGATCGACCTGATGGACGAGGCCGCAAGCCGGATCCGCATGGAGGTCGAATCCAAGCCCGAGGAGATCGAGAATCTTGATCGGCGCATCATCCAGCTCAAGATCGAGCGCGAGGCGCTGAAGAAGGAACCGGACGCGGCATCGAAGGACCGGTTGTCCAAGCTGGAAACGGAACTCGCCAATCTCGAACAGCAATCGGCCGAACTGACCCAGCGCTGGCAGGCGGAGAAGGAGAAGATCGCCGGCGAGGCGAAGCTCAAGGAACAGCTCGACGGGCTCCGGATCGAGCTGGAGCAAGCGCAGCGCAACGGCGATCTCGCCCGCGCCGGCGAGTTGCAATATGGGCGCATTCCGGAGCTGGAGAAGCAGCTGGCCGAGGCCGCCGCCCATACCAAGGGCGCGATGCTGCGCGAGGAAGTCACCGATCAGGACATCGCCGGGGTCGTCGCGCGCTGGACCGGCATTCCGGTCGAACGGATGCTGGAGGGCGAACGCGAGAAATTGCTGCACATGGAGCAGGCAATCGGTGCGCGCGTGATCGGTCAGGCCGACGCGGTCAAAGCCGTCGCCTCGGCGGTGCGCCGGGCGCGCGCCGGGCTGCAGGACCCCAATCGGCCGCTTGGCTCATTCCTGTTCCTCGGGCCAACCGGCGTCGGCAAGACCGAGCTGACTAAAGCGCTCGCGGAATTCCTGTTCGACGATAGCGCCGCGATGGTGCGGATCGACATGTCGGAGTTCATGGAGAAGCATGCCGTAGCGCGGTTGATCGGCGCTCCTCCGGGCTATGTCGGCTACGAGGAAGGCGGCGTGTTGACCGAGGCCGTGCGGCGGCGGCCCTATCAGGTCGTGCTGTTCGACGAGGTTGAGAAGGCGCACGGCGATGTGTTCAACGTGCTGTTGCAGGTGCTCGACGACGGCCGGCTAACCGACGGTCAGGGGCGCACGGTCGACTTCACCAACACCATCATCATCCTCACCTCCAACCTCGGCTCGCAGTATCTCGCGAGCCTCGGCGAGGACGAGGATGTCGGGAAGGTCGAGCCGCAGGTGATGGACATGGTTCGGGCGCATTTCCGGCCGGAATTCCTCAACCGGCTCGACGAAGTGATCCTGTTCCACCGCTTGTCCGCAAGTCACATGGCACCAATCGTCGATATCCAGATCGGCCGCCTGCAGAAGCTGCTCGATGACCGAAAGATTGTCCTCAACCTGACGGACGGTGCGCGAGCCTGGCTCGGCCGTGTCGGCTACGATCCGGTTTACGGAGCAAGACCCCTCAAACGCGCCGTCCAGAAGCATTTGCAGGACCCCCTCGCCGACAAGATCCTGTCGGGTGATGTGGCCGATGGAGCCGTGGTGCGGGTCGAGGAAGGCGACGGCCAGCTGGTGCTGACGCCGGACGTTTAATTGGTTGGCGTCCCCATGGTCCCACCGGACCGATCGCGTACCTGACGCAAGGTTTCCTGACCACTGTCCGTCAGCGCCTGCCATTGGGGCGCGGTCCTACAAATCTTCTGCGGCATGATTGATCCCGTCGGAACCACCCGCCGGCAGATTTTTTTGGGCCCTTCGGCCTCGGCAGCGGGAGAAGGCGACGGCGGCGCAGGTTGTTGTTGAGCGCTCGACGCGACGCCGCTGGACAAGACAAATGCAAGGACGATAGGCGTCACGACCGGCTCCATCGAATCGATTTACGCTGAAGTTCGCGTTCAAGCTGGCAGATTTGCACAGAATTGGATCGTCCGGAAACAAAAAAAGGGCGGCGCCGAAGCGCCGCCCACCAGTTCCGCAATTTTGCGTAAGTTAGAAGTTGACCTTCACACCACCGCGGAAGGCACGGCCGAGAATGCCCGTACCGCCCTGAACCGGGTTGTAGAGATGGGCACCGTAGGTGGCCGCATCGATGTCCGGCAGTTTGTCCAGCGCGTTGAGCACGTTCACGTAGAAAGTGAAGCGGTCGGTCGGTCGGAACTGAGCAACCATGTCCAGCGTGATGTAGCGGTCGACGTGACAGGACCTGAAGTCCACGTCGAGGCTGCCGGCGCCGCAGCGTCCTTCATCTTGACCCTGGTCCTCTGCACGAAGCGTATAGCCACCAAAGTAATTGGCAGTGCCAGTCAGCGAGACGCGACCAAGGTCGACCGTGTTCTGCCAACTGCCATGCCACTTCGGCGTGCCCGAACCCGCGGTCAGGTTGTAGTTTCCGAGCGTACCTTCGTAGCGTTCATTGGTGCCGTCCGGGAACTTCGCACTAAGCTCCAGGATACGGCTGGCTTCTGCCGACGACGTCAGTCGTGCGCCGCGGAAATCGAAGCGGGCCAACGCCGCAAAATCGAGGCCGCGCGCGCGGATCGTGTTCGCGTTGATCAGCTGCGCTTCGATGAACCCGACCACTGGAGTGGCATTTGGACGGCTGAGGTCCGGGGCACCCGCAATCACGTTGTAGCCGGCCGGAATTGGCTGTCCCGAATAATAAGCCGCGAGCGCCGGAGCATTCGAAGGTTGGGTAATCGCCCCGGTCTTCTTGATGTCATAATAATCCACCGTGAACGTGAAGTTCCGGATCGGATTGAAAATGGCACCAAGCGTGATGCTGCGCGACTTTTCCGGATCCAGGTCCGGCGACGCGAGCGTCGTCTGACCATAACTGTTCACGCGGACATAGGCCGGGCAGGTGCTGTAGGTTGCAACCGAACAGCCGTATTGCGCGAGGAACGAGTCGGTAAAATTCGCGGCGTTCGTGCTGACGAAGCCGGTCGTCGGCAAAGCGTTGGCCTCACCAAAGGCCGGGATCCGGAAGCCCTTCGACCAGGTCGCGCGCAGCGCCAGTTGGTCGAACGGCTCGAACTTCGCGCCCACCTTCGGCGAGAAGGCCGACTGGCCCGAAGAATAATGGTCGTAACGGCCCGACACGTTGATATCGACCATGTCGTGGACAGGCGCGTTAGCTTCGGCAAACACCGATTTTACCACACGGCTTCCACTGGTTCCGAACGCGTTCAACGTAAAGAAGCGCTGCGTCGGCCCATTAGTGTCGGGGTTGCCGCTGGGCGCGTCGACCGCTTCATACCGGATCTGTCCGCCAAAGCCGAGTTGGAATGGTCCGCCGGGCAGGTCGAACAGCGCTTTACCGAATGTCACCTGCGCCGCGTACAGATCCGATGAAGAATCCGTGATGTTGTTCGGGCTGATGAAATCAAGCGCGGCCTGGCTATTCGCTTCAGGATTTACGAAGTTGTACGTGCCCTGTGCGATCGCAGTCAGCAGATTTGCGATATAAACATAACCGTTTTGGGTACGGCGCAGGTCATTGTGCATCGCCGTCAAGTCGAGCCGATAGTCGAAATCCAACACCGTGCCCGTAAGTCCCGCAGCAGCGCGATAAACGCGGCTGCGGCTTTCGTTATACGTTGGATTGGTAATCGGGCGGCCAAGAATACGGGCGATCTGATTCTGCGCCGCGAACGGATTGTTTGGATTGAGGACTGCGCCCGGAGTCGTGGCCGTACAACCTGTAGCGAGCGCCCGTGCGTCGCCGACCCCGGTGGGGCAGACGTAGACCGGAAGGGACAGTGCGCCGGAGCCCGGTGCAAGGTTGGCCGCAGGGCCGGACGATGTCGAGAACGGCCGGAACAAGATACCCGCATTCGCCTGACCGCGGATCGTCGGTGGGAAGCCCGTATAATCGACCTTGCTCTGCTGGAAGTTGACCATGAAATAGCCTTCATGGTCGTCGCCCAGGCGTGCCGTGAAGCGCCCTGTACCACCGAAGCGCTCGACGTTAGGGGTCACAACGCCAAACTGATTGGTGAGGTCTTGGGTACAGACCTGAGTGTTGGCCGGTGCAGTTGCATTCAGAGGGTTTGCGAGTTCCGCGGCCGTGAGCCTGTAACCATAACCATACTGGCAGCCACGCGTCGGGTTGAGCAGCTCGTTACGCGTGCCGGCAATCGCGGTGTTCGCCGCTGTAAACGGTCGAACGTAGACGTCGTATCCGGCAAGAAAGCCCTGCAGTTCCCCTGATTCGGACTCGCGCGAGTTAACAATGTCGTTCGGACCGCAAGTGTCCTCAAAACAGATTTGCCGCTGGTCGTCCGTGTTGAACGGATAGGGAAGCGCGCGGTTATAGACGATGCCGGTCTTGTAATAGAAACCGCTGACGTAAGCGTTCATGCCCTTTTCGGCGAGATCGCCGATGCCGGCGGTCAGGCTGAAGCGTTTGGTCGGGGCTTCGCCGTCCTGGGTGATGCCATATTCAAGGCGGCCGGAGACGCCTTCGAACTGGCGCTTGGTGATGATGTTGACCACGCCGGCGATCGCGTCGGCGCCGTAGGTCGAGGAGGCGCCGTCGCGCAATACCTCGATCCGGTCGACGACGTCGTCAGGGATCGTGTTGAGATCGACGAAGTTACGCGAACCGTCATCCGCAAGCGGATAATAAGCGGCGCGCTGACCGTCGAACAGGACGAGCGTCGAGTTGGTCGACAGGCCGCGCAGGGATACGGCCGAAGCGCCGGCCGCGAACGCGCCATTGGCGCTGAAGGAGTTCGTCAGGGCGGGTCCATTGTTGGACGCCAGCTGCTGGATCGCATCCTGAACCGTATTGTTGCCGCGCTTTTCCATCGCATCGGCGGTCACGACCGTAATCGGTGAAACCGTCTTCGATGTGGTGGAACGGAAAATCGTGCCGGTAACGACCACTTCTTCCTCTGCACCCGGAGCAGTCTGGTTTGTGTTCGGGACCGGAGCATCGCTCTGCGCGTCGTCGGCAGTCGCGGTCGTGCTGGACGACTGTGCGCCCGGAGTATTGGTTGCATCCTGCGCAAACGCTGGAGCCGCAAAAGCCATGCTGGCGATTACGGTCGTTGCGAGCAGGCCGCCCTTATAGAAACGATTGGACATTTTATTCCCCTCATGTCTGGCGCCGATGCGACGCCATCAATGGCCAGTTCCCACAAGTGGTGAATGGCAATGGATTGTCCGTATTCCGAAATTCAGCGGCCGTGCAATCAAAGTCGGGATGTTGTGCACAAGATCGTGACTCACCTGTGACAATATAAGCACAGAGAATTTTGGGATCCCATTTGCAATCTAACGCTCTGTGAGCGCTAACTTTTTAGTCAAAACGAATGACTTGCTCCGCTCGCAAACTAGCCGCGGCATCGCCATAGGGTTCCTGTCTTGCAACGCTCCAGTAACGCAGTTCGGACAGCGGAATGAGCGCCCCGGTCACGGCGCAAACGACGTGGTCGCCGTGGGCGAGGATTCGGAAGGTGCCCGCCAGATAGTGAAGCTTGGCCGGCCGGCCGGTGCCGCTCATTAGCATACTCATTGCTCCTCGGGCGCGTCGAACAGGCCCCTTTGTGGAGCCACATACGGTTGTCTGCGGGGTCGCTCAAGCCGCGTGGGCGACGCTGGATCCGCGGTGCTGACGGCCACCTGCCCATCGGCGAAGTGCAGGGTAAGCCGCGCCTCGGCCCGGGCCTTCGCGGCGGTGGTGAGGGTCGCCCCATCCATTGAGGTTACGCGAGCGAAGCCGCGGCTCAGCGGCCTGTCCGGATGAACGAGCTGGGCCATGGTCCACAGCGCTTCAAGCCGGTCGCCGGCCCGCCGGACTCGATCTTCAAGCATCCCAGGACGCAGCCGGGGAGCAACCGCGTTCAGGTCCGCCCGCGCATGGCCGGCGCGCGCGGCAAGCGCGCGTGGCAAACGCTCCCCGAGTTCGTCCATCCGCTGGACTGCAGGAGCCAATAGGTTTTGAACCTGCGGCCATCGGCATGTTGTAAGCTGATAACGCTCGCGCGCCCGGTCGATGTGACGCGCCAAGCGATTGTGCCCGCGCCGGACAAGGTCGGCCAGTGTGGCGAACAATTCGCTTCGTACCGGAACTGCAAGTTCTGCCGCCGCGGTTGGCGTGGGTGCGCGCAGGTCCGCGGCATGATCGACCAGAGTCGTGTCGGTCTCATGGCCCACGGCCGAAATGACGGGAATGGAACAGTCGGCAACGGCGCGGACGACCTCCTCCTCGTTGAACGCCCACAGATCTTCGATCGAACCCCCGCCGCGCGCGACGATCAATAGGTCGGGGCGGGGCACCGGGCCGGATGCTTCCATCGCCGCGAACCCGCGAATGGCCTCGGCGACCTTGGCGGCCGCCCCTTCGCCCTGAACCGGCACCGGCCAGATCAATACATGTGTCGGACAGCGGTCCTCGAGCCGGTGCAAAATATCACGGATCACGGCGCCGGTGGGAGACGTCACCACACCGATAACGCGCGGAAGAAACGGGAGCCGGCGTTTGCGATCCGCATCGAACAGGCCCTGTTCCGCGAGGAGCCGGCGGCGGCGTTCGAGTAGCGCCATCAACGCGCCCTCGCCGGCCAATTCCATCCGTTCGACCACGATCTGATATTTCGACCGGCCAGGATAGGTGGTGAGCCGACCGGTGGCGATGACTTCCGCGCCATCCTCCGGCCTGAACGCTAGGCCGGCGGCGCTTCCGCGCCAGATGACGGCGTCGATGCAGGCCGCATCGTCTTTCAACGTGAAGTAGCAATGCCCCGAGCCATGGCGCTTGAAACCGGAGATTTCACCCCGAACACGGACCTTGTCGAACGCTGTTTCAACCGTGCGCTTGAGCGCGCTCGACAATTCCCCCACGGTCATCGGCGGCGAATTGTCGCCGGGCGGGACGTCGGCTAACAGGCCGGCTCGGGCGTCGTCGGGGAGAGTCATGAACATCCTGCTGCTGGGATCGGGCGGAAGAGAAGATGCGCTCGCCTGGCGGCTGAGGCAATCGCCAAGCTGTGATCGGCTGGTGGCAGCGCCGGGAAATCCCGGCATCGCCCGCTGGGCGGAATGCGTTGCCATCGATCCCTGCGATTGCGCCGCAGTCGAAGATCTCGCCCGCGAAATTGCCGCCGACCTCGTCGTGATCGGCCCGGAAGCGCCGTTGGTTGCCGGGGTCTCGGACTATCTGCGGAATGCGGGCTTCGCGGTGTTCGGACCAAGCGCGGCCGCAGCCCAGCTTGAGGGGTCGAAGGGGTTCACCAAGGACCTGTGCACGGCGCACGGCATCCCCACGGCGGCATATGTGCGCGCTGATCGGGTGGACGATGCGTTGCGCGCGCTCGATCGATTCGGCCTTCCCGTGGTGATCAAGGCGGACGGGCTGGCGGCCGGCAAGGGCGTGACCGTCGCCATGACTCGCGCCGAGGCGGAAACCGCGATCAGGCAAGCCGGTGACGGTCCGATGGTGATCGAGGAATTCCTCGAAGGCGAGGAAGCGAGCCTGTTCGTCCTTGTCGATGGAGAAACTGTGGTCGCACTTGCCTCCGCGCAAGATCACAAGCGGGTTGGTGAGGGCGACACCGGACCCAACACCGGCGGCATGGGCGCTTACGCTCCGGCTTCGGTGCTTTCGCCAGAACTTCAAGCCTTGGCTATGCGGGAGATATTGGAGCCGACTGCGCGGGCGATGGTCGCGGCAGGAACGCCCTTCTCGGGTATGCTGTACGCGGGCCTGATGCTCACCGCGGAAGGCCCCGAGCTGATCGAATATAATGTCCGTTTCGGCGATCCCGAGTGTCAGGCGATCATGCCCCTGATCGACGGAGACTTCGGCGAGTTACTCTACAGCGTCGCCACTGGAAGCCTTGGCACCATGGCGAAGGCCCATCTGGTGGACAAGCACGCCGTGACCGTCGTTCTGGCCGCGCGGGGCTATCCCGGCACACCTTTGAGGGGCGGGGCCATTCAAGCGATCGAGGCCGCCGAGAAAGTCGAGGGCGTAACGGTCTTCCACGCCGGCACAGCTGCCGCGCAGGATGGAATTGTCGCCAACGGCGGAAGAGTGCTTGCCGTGACCGCCGTAGCCGACAGTTTCGCGGAAGCTCGCGCCAGAGCCTATCGCGCCGTCGACGCCATAGATTTCGCCGACGGCTTCTGCCGCCGCGACAT
>JBDSZD010000024.1:0-3253 GCA_039925325.1 Sphingomicrobium sp. | reverse complement strand
TGGCGATATCCAACCCGATTATGCTAACTTCCGACACGGACGCCTCCCTCAAGTGGTGTTCAACACCTCCACTTTGGCACATCAATGCCGTCGGGGGGCGTCCACCCCATCACCCATTGCGGACGTTCAGACCAAGTGACCGCCAATTTGCCGCCTCGCCCCACCTCTGCTAGCCGCCCGCATCATGGTACCGCGCTATTCCCGCCCCGAAATGACCGCCATTTGGTCGTCCGAGAACCGCTATCGCATTTGGTTTGCGATCGAGGTGTTCGCGGCCGAGGCGATGGGGCGGATCGGGATGATCCCGACCGAGGACGCGGAGAAAATCCGCGCCGCTTATGATGCCGATGTGCTTGGCGAGATCGACATACAAGCGATCGACGAGATCGAGGCGGTCACCAAGCATGACGTGATCGCCTTCCTGACCTGGGCCGGGAGCAAGATGGGGCCGGAGGCGCGCTATCTGCACCAGGGCATGACCAGCTCCGACGTGCTCGACACCGCGCTGGCGGTGCAGCTCAAGCAAGCGGCGGAGTTGCTGATCGGCGACCTCGACGGATTGCTCGTCGTGCTCAAGCGGCGCGCATTTGAGCATAAGCTGACCCCGACCATCGGCCGCAGCCACGGTATCCACGCCGAACCGACGACCTTCGGACTCAAGCTGGCCCAGGCTTTTGCCGAGTTCGCCCGTTGCCGTACGCGCCTGATCGCGGCACGCGACGATATCGCCACCTGCGCGATCTCCGGCGCGGTCGGCACCTTCGCCAATATCGATCCTGCGATTGAAGAGCACGTGGCGAAAGAGCTTGGACTCACACCAGAGCCGATCTCGACCCAGGTGATCCCGCGTGACCGCCACGCGATGTTCTTCGCGACGCTTGGCGTCATCGCCTCTTCGATCGAGCGGCTCGCGGTTGAAATCCGCCACCTGCAGCGCACCGAAGTGCTGGAGGCCGAGGAATATTTCTCGCCCGGGCAAAAGGGCAGCTCCGCCATGCCGCACAAGCGCAACCCGGTGCTGACGGAGAATTTGACCGGGCTCGCCCGCGTGGTGCGGAGCGCCGTCACGCCTGCGCTGGAGAATGTGGCGCTATGGCACGAGCGGGACATCTCCCATTCCTCGGTCGAGCGCTTCATCGGCCCCGACGCCACCATTACCCTCGACTTCGCCTTGTCGCGTCTCACGGGCGTGATCGACAAGCTCGTCGTCTATCCGGAGCGGATGCGGAAGAACCTCGACCGCATGGGCGGGCTGGTTCATTCGCAGCGGGTGTTGCTGGCGCTCACCCATGCCGGCCTCAGCCGCGAGGACAGCTATGCACTGGTCCAGCGCAACGCGATGAAAGTGTGGGAATCCGACGGGCAGCTTTCGCTGCTGCGATTGCTCAAGGACGATCCGAAGGTGGCTGAGAAGATGTCGCCGCAGGACCTCGAAAGTCTGTTCGACCTCGACCATCATCTCGCGCGCGTCGACCTGATTTTCGACAGGGTGTTCGGCACGCAGGACTGACGCCACGGAAAAGGTAGAGCATTTGAGGGCGCGCCGCGCTATGCGGCGATCCGAAGTCAAGCGGGGGCGCGGGGTCTTCTTGTGATTGATGAGAATATCTGCATCCAGCCGGCGGGCTTCCTGCTGGAGATGTCCCCGGACTGGATCGTCCGGCGGGCATCGGAGAACGTGCATCATTTTCTCGGGGAATCGCACGTCACCTTGATCGACGAGCCGCTCGGTAAGTTCGTCCAAGCCCAGCCACTCCATGACTTGCGCAACCTGTTCGCGCGGCTGAGCAGCACCACGGGCGTCGCCCGCGCCTATCGCGTCCGCCTGACCGACGACCGCGACCGGTTCGACATCGCGTTTCAGCTCAGCGATCACGGGGTCGTCCTCGAAGCAGTGCCGAGCCCGGGCCGGGGCGTCGGCGATACGATCGGATCGGTGGGCGGCTTGATCGAGGGCTTGAGTACGAGCCGTGGCGCGGCACTGTATGAGGGCGCAGTGCGAAGGATGCGGGCGCTGACCGGATTTGACCGCGTCGGTGTCACCTGCAGCTTCGGCGGGACAGAGCAATCGGCCGAAAGCAGTCGCGGAAAATTCGAGCGCTCTCAGCCCGAACTCGACCCGAGCGAACTGCCGACGATGATTTTCAATGCAGGTGCGGAGGCCGTCCCGATCTTCCCGCGTCGGTCGGGAAGCAGAACCTTGCAATGCGCGCTGTTGCGGGCACCATCAGCCGAGCAGGTCGCGGCCTTGCGCAACGAAGGCGTAACATCGGTGTTGACCGTCCCGATCAATCGCCAGGGCGACACGATCGGCTGGTTCAGATGCGACAATCGCACGCCGCGCAAGCCCAGCATCGAGACCCACGCGGCCGCCGAATTATTCGCCCAAGGCTTTGCAATGCAGCTTGAGATCGACCGCCTGCGCGGCGCCTGATCAGACCGCGAACATGCCCTTGATGCGACCGAAGAAGCTGTTGGCGGCGGGGCATTCGTCGCCGGTCTCCGTGTCGCGGAATTCCTCAAGCAATTTCTTCTGTTTCGCGCTCATGCGCGACGGCGTCTCGACCAGCACCCGGGCAACAAGGTCCCCGCGACCGCGCCCATTGAGGACATTCATTCCCGCGCCGCGTTGACGCAGCTGCTCGCCCGACTGCGTACCGGCCGGAATCTTGAGCTCGATCCTGGCGCCGTCGAGCCCGGGCAGGCCGATTACGCCGCCGAGCGCGGCGGTGGTAAAGCTGACGGGACATTCGGCGATCAGGGTCGTGCCTTCGCGCGCATAGATTGCGTGGCGCTTCATGTGGACGAAGATGTAGAGATCGCCGTTGGACGCGCCGCGAATGCCTGCCTCGCCTTCCCCGCTGACGCGGATGCGCGTGCCCTCATCGACTCCTGCGGGAACCTTGACCGACAGATTGCGGCGCTTGATGGTGCGACCCTCGCCCTCACAGGACCGACACGGGTTGGCGATCACCTCGCCGCTCCCGCGACACGTCGGACATCCGCGCTCGACGACGAAAAAGCCCTGTTGCGCGCGAACCTTCCCGGCACCGCCGCACGTTCCACAGGTACGCGCACAATCTTCCGCCTTGGTGCATCCACGACCCGAGCAGCCTTCGCATTTGGCCAGCGCCTCGATCGTGATCGACGCTTCCTTGCCGTGGAACGCCTCCTCAAGACTCATCTCGAGGTCGTAGCGCAGGTCCGCGCCGCGCGCGGCATTCTGGCGCTGACCGCGGGGATCCATGAATTC
>JBDSZD010000023.1:0-2524 GCA_039925325.1 Sphingomicrobium sp. | reverse complement strand
TGGTGCACGTCGACGGCTTCGCTCGGAACCTGATCGACTATAAGCCGGACGTCCGCCCGTTCATCCTCAGCCGCTCCGGCTTCGCCGGTATCCAGCGCGCGCATACCGCGCTCTGGTCCGGCGACGTCGTGTCCCGCTGGGACAACCTCAAAGACCAGATTTCCGCGGGCGTAAACCTGTCCATGTCCGGCATCCCCAACTGGACCACCGACATCGGCGGCTTCGCGCTGGAGGACCGCTACACCAAGCAGGATCCGAAGCACCTCGCCGAATGGCGCGAGCTCAACCTCCGCTGGTTCCAATTCGGTGCCTTCTCGCCCTTGTTCCGAAGCCACGGCGAGACGCCCAAGCGCGAGATTTACGAGATCGCTCCGGCCGGTTCGCCGATGTACCGGTCGATGGAATATTACGACAAGCTTCGCTACCGCCTGATGCCCTACATCTACACCGTCGGCGCCGACACTTTCCACCGCGACGGAACGATCATGCGTGGGCTTGCGATGGACTTTCCGGACGACCGCAAGGGCTGGAACGTCAACGACCAATATATGTTCGGGCCCAGCTTCCTGGTCGCTCCGGTAACCGAGTTCCGCGCCCGCAGCCGCAGCGTCTACCTGCCCGCAGGCACCCACTGGTTCGACTTCCACACCGGTCGTTCGTTGGCCGGCGGACGGACCATCACCGCCGCCGCGCCATTCGACCGTATGCCTTTGTTCGTCCGCGCGGGCTCCATCGTCCCCACCGGTCCCGCGATCCAGTCAACAGCCGAGCGCACAAACGGCGCGCTAACCCTCAACGTCTACACCGGCGCGGACGGCAGCTTCTCGCTCTATGAGGACGACGGCACCAGCCGCCAATATCTCAACGGCGCCTTCGCCCGCATTCCGATCGCTTATGACGAGGAGACCAATACGCTCGTCATCGGCAATCGAGAAGGACGCTACCCGGGCATGGCGACCCGCCGCACGATCAACGTGCGCTGGTACCGCGCGGGCCAACCGCGCCCGTTCGCGACGGATGCCAAGGCCGACACCAGCATCGTTTACACCGGGCAGTCGGTCAGCCTGAAGATGCGGTGATGCTGCGCTTGTGGGCTGTAGTGGCAGCGGCTCCCCTCGTGGGGTGCGTGCCCCATGCGGCTCCCCACGGCGCCCGCTAGCGAGCCGTGACCCGCCACGCGACGCCTGAGACCCAAGGCGCTGCTCGCCAATATGAATGGGCTCGTGAATTGAGAGCAGCGAAGCTGAAAGCGAGCGCCAACCTTGGATCCTATTTGACCTCCCGTGCATCCGTTGCACCCTCCCCCCGTATCTTGACCGACGGCAGGAGACGAATCGATGCGGCAAGGACATTATTTTCACGAAGCAGCGCGATGCAGGACGCAGGCCCAGAGCTTTGCGGGAAAACCTGAACAAAGGCTGCTCCTCAATCTTGCAATCGCGTTCGAGGAGCTTTCGAAATCAGGAAAGGACACGCGCGAGGTCGCCGAAGACCCGCGGCGCTGATCAATTAGCGCGCCACTGACTTGCGCCCATCAGTGCGGGATCAGGGCGTCTTGGACCGCAAGGAGACACTGGCAATCGCCGTTTCCCCGCAGGCAATATCTTCCTCCGTCTGCGCGCCGGACACGCCGATTGCCCCCAGCGCCTGGCCGTCTGCTGTGAAAATCGGCACGCCGCCGCCGGCCGTCGCAATTCCGGGAAAGCTGGGGTTATTCCATTTGGCGGTGTCGGCGCTGGCGGAGCGATAGGTCGCCGCCGACCGGCCCTTCCACATCGCAATATCGGACACCGCGGTCGACGCTCCATCCATGCGCGCAAAGGTGAGCATGCGGCCGCTTTCATCATACACCGCAATGGCGACATTCAGCTTCCTTTCCTTCGCCCAGGCGAGGCAGGAATCGCGCACCCGCGATGCTGTGTCGAGCGTGAGCATCGGTCGAAGTGTCTGCGCAGGGACCGTTCCATGAATGCCCAATACCAGCACGGCAGCAGTCAAAAATCGCTTCATTTTCTTCCCCTTTTGTTGCTCGATCACACAAATCCCTGTCCACCAATGCGGACTGCGGGGACGAAAGCCCCGTCGACCGGGCGTGGAATGGTCAGCCGCAATGCGTCGCCGTCTTGCCGAAACGCGATCGGCCCGCCACCGAGCAGATCGACCCGATAGATGCGCGCTGCCCCAAGCGCATTGCGACCCAGCGACGTGATCGCGGACTCCCGCTCCGGCCAGTCGAGAAAGATGGCGTACAGCATCCCCGCCTTGCTCGTGAAGCGCACATCCTCTGCAACGAAGGGTTTGGCCTCGCTTTCCGCCATATGGCCGGTCGGCGCCTTGGTCGGTCCTTCGCCGAAGCTGCGCCACGGCCGCGTCGCATAGATCGCCTCGCCGTTGGCACCCATCCACGCGGTGATGCCGTCGAGCACTTTTTCTTCCTTGTCGTCGATCGTGCCGTCGCCCCGAACCGGAATATTGAGCATCAGATTGCCGTTCTTGGACACCACGTCGGCAAGCCGCTGGATGA
>JBDSZD010000022.1:0-2287 GCA_039925325.1 Sphingomicrobium sp. | reverse complement strand
CTCGGATAGCGCCGAAGAATAGGGCCGGTGACCGACGAGTTGCTTCGCACCAGGTGGCGGCTGCGCCAGATTATTCCAAGTTGCCGGGCGAAGACGGCAATCCATGCTTCTCGCGTCAGGATGCGATGCCGGGCTCCAATGTTCCGAGCCACCCAACGAGAGCAAGGATTGCCAGCGCAGCCGTTGTCTCAAGCCCAATACTGAGCCGCAGCCGCGCGGCCGCCCGGCCCGGACTCCCGTTGTCGGTCAGTACAGCGGCGAGACCCGGCGTCAGGCGGAACCGATTGGCGGCCGCCAGGCCAAGCATCAGGGCGAAGAGCGCGAGCTTGAGCAAAAGCAGCTGGCCATAAGGGGTGCCGACCAGCACCCTCGGGTCGAAGAAGCCTAAAATCATCGTTCCATTGACGATGCCGGTGACAATCAGAACCAAAACCGTCGCCGTGCCGATATGGGAGAATTTCTCAAGCGCGCGATGCGCTACCTTCATCCGGACAGGATCCGTGCTTCGGCCGGCGACCAGGCTGAGCAGTGCGAAGAGGGCGCCGATCCAGAGTCCGGCTGCCCATAGATGGAGAAAATCGGAAGCGAGGTGAACAGCGCCCAATTTGCCTTCCGTCGCCGCTGCATGTCCGTTCCAGGCAAGGCTGGCGAGGGCGACCGCGCCGCCACCCGCCGCCACCTTCAGGCCAGCGGACGGAAACCGCAAGGCCAGCAACCCAGCTGCCGCCACCATTGCCAGCGCAGCCATGCGCAGCTGCAAAGCCATGCCGACCGGCGCTTCGTGCAGCACGGCTGAGAGGAGCGAAGGATCCATGTTCCACAGCCCCGTTCCACCCATCGCCGCCACCATCAGGCCAAATCCCAGAGCGGAGAGGATCAATCCCGCGACACCGGAAAAAATGAGCGGAATCGCCAAGAGTGATTGACCTGCGTCAGATCGTTCCTGGCGATTCAATGCGTAAAGCCAAAACAGCGGCCAGCCGAACGCAAGCCCGAGATCCGCGTAGAGCGCAAATCTCACCGCGATCAGGGGCCAGTCAGCCACGTGTCAGCGCACGTTGAAGGTAAGCCCGCCGTGGATCGGGTGGGTGTCCCCACCGACGGCGTGCCAATCGAGCTTGTAACCGCCGGCCGGCAACGGGCGCGGAAGGCTGAGCACAAGGGTCTTGCCGTCAGCAGCAACGGAACTCTTGAATCCCGTGACCTTCATTGGCTTGTGGCCACCCATCCCGGGCATCGAAGTCATCGTGAGATCGACCTTCGCCGCCGCAGCGATGAGCTTTTCATTGAAGGTCAGCGTTATGCTGGTCGGTTTTTTGACGGTCGAATTGGCGGCTGGATTGGATGAGACCAGCTTGGGGTGAGCAATTGCTCCGGTCGACGTTGCGGCAAGAGTGAACGCGGACATCGCGAGCAGGAAGCGCGGGAATTTCATTGGTCTATCTCCTGGAGGATATGTCCCTCTGATACGCGGCCAGTCGCTCCACCCCTCACTCCGCGTGTACTGGATTGCGAGGGTTGCTTTGCTGCCGTGCGTAATTGATGGAAAGGCCCGGAGCCTTCGGAGGTTACGATGAACGACGTGGATGAAATTCTCGCGAGCGTGCGACACGCGCCTGTGCCCTCGACACTCGACGGTATGGATGGCCTCGTTATCGAGGCGGTGACGGCTAACAGGAACTCGTTGCAAACCTTCTCGGGACGACCTGTAGCTCTGGCCGCCGTTGGGGCGTTGGCGATCGGAGTTTTCGGTGCATTTCCTGGCGCGAGGGTGGAGGCAGCTGACACGGTCTCTCCATTTGGCGAAGTGTCGGCGCTTGCGCCGTCTCACCTGCTTAAAGCCGATTAATGGCGACGCGCGCGCTGATTGTGGCAATCGCCTTTTTGGCTGCGATTGCCGGTGTTTTCGCCGGTCGTGAGCTGTTTTCGGCCGGGCATCACCACGAAGAGAGCCAACTTCACGGGCTCTTGCACAATCAACTCGATCTTACCCCTGCGCAAAAAGCGCGCATCGAACAAATGGAGCGCCGCTATGCGATCCGACGCAAGGCGATCGAGTTGGAGCTTCGAACCGACAACGCGCGTCTGGCGGCCGCGATCGATGCCGAACACGGCTATGGTCCGCGAGTGGCCCAGGCCGTGGATCAATCCCACCACGCAATGGGCGAGCTGCAGAAAGTCACGCTTCAGCACACCTTCGACATGCGCAGCGTGCTCCGCCCGGACCAGGCAGCCAAGTTCGATGCCGCTGTGACAAAGGCGTTGACGGCCGGCGAAAGTGAGTCTT
>JBDSZD010000021.1:0-1830 GCA_039925325.1 Sphingomicrobium sp. | reverse complement strand
ACGTCGGCTTCCGCCGCGGCTACGGCTATCAGGGCAGCGCCAACCGCGGCCCGCGCTGGCCCGAGGGCTTCGGCGCGGAAATGAAGCACAAGATGCGCGAATTCGGCCCGTGGACGTTCGGCATGACTGCGTTCGGCGAATGCCTGCCCTATGAGGACAATCGCGTTTCGCTCCACCCGGCCAAGGTCGACCGCTTCGGCATCCCGCAGATGCAGTTCAACGTCACCTTCCGCGACAATGAGCTGAAGATGATGGCCGATGCGCGCGCACAGGGCGAAGCCATGCTGACCAAGGCCGGCCTGCTCAACGTCACCAGCTATGAACAAGAGCACGTGCCGGGCGATGCCATCCACGAAATGGGCGGCGCGCGCATGGGCGCGGACCCGCGCGCATCGGTGCTCAACAAATGGAGCCAGGCCCATGATGCGCCGAACCTGTTCGTCACCGACGGCGCGCAAATGGCGTCGGTGTCCTGCGTCAACCCGTCGCTGACCTTCATGGCGCTGACGGCGCGGGCCGCCAACCGTGCGGTGAAGGAGATGAAGGCGGGGCGGATTTAATCAACGGATGGACCGGGCGGCATCGGAGATAACCACGTCAGTTCGATCTACTTCCGGAACTCTGTTGCTCCCACAAAGATCCAGGACAGCGATTGCCTGAGGGCCTGCACTTCTACCTCTTCGCCGTGCCAGCCGTCGTGCTCATCGGGTTGGCCAAGGGCGGATTTTCGGGCCTTGGCGCGCTCGGCGTTCCCTTGATGGCGCTGGGCATGGCCGACCCCGTCAAAGCGGCCGCGATCCTGCTTCCGATCCTGATCGCGCAGGATGTAATTGGCGTCGCGGCCTTTCGAAAAACTTGGGATAAGAGCGTTCTGCTGGCGATGCTGCCTGGCGCGGTCGTCGGAATCCTACTTGGCTTCCTGCTTGCGTCCAGGGTCTCCGAACAAGCGGTGATGGCAGCGCTTGGTCTCGTCACCCTGCTCTTCGGAGTCTATCGCTTGTGGGTCGAGCGTGGGGGGAGGATCGGCGCAACTTCCAATTCGCCGGCCTGGGTCGGGGGCCTGTTCGGGGTCGCGGCAGGTTTTACCAGCCAGATCGCGCATGCCGGCGGGCCGCCATTCCAGATGTGGGTGATGCCCAAAAAGCTGCCGCGCGACATGTTCGTCGGCACCTCGGCGATCTTTTTTGCAATCGTCAATTGGATCAAGGTCCCGGCCTATGTCGCGCTCGGTCAGTTCACGCGCGAAAATGCATTGGCTACAGCGACCCTCCTTCCGATCGCAATTCTAGCAAGCTTGGCGGGAGTTAAACTTGTCCGCAAATTGCCGACGGAGCGCTTCTATACCATCGTCTATGTGCTGATGATCATCGCCGGGGCGAAGCTCCTGTTCGACGCTTACTCAGCTACCAGTTGAACAGCGTGCCGTCTTCGAGCCGGTTCACGGGCAAATAGGCTCGCGTGTAGGGGTAACGCGCGGCGAGCTTCTCATCGATGTCGACGCCAAGGCCAGGGGCGTCCCCCGGGAACATCATGCCGTCGGCGAAGGTGTACGCATGTGGAAAGACCGCGTCTGTCTCGTCGGTGTGGCGCATATATTCCTGGATGCCGAAGTTTGGCACGGAAAGGTCGAAGTGCAACGCGGCGGCCATCGTGATCGGTGATAAATCGGTGGCACCGTGGCAGCCGGTGCGGACGTTGAAAAGGTCGGCAAACGCCGCGATCCGTCGCATGTGCGTAATCCCGCCAGCGTGAACCACGGTTGCGCGAATATAGTCGATCAACTGCTCCTGGATGAGCTGTTTGGCGTCCCAGATGCTGTTGAAGATTTCT
>JBDSZD010000020.1:0-1837 GCA_039925325.1 Sphingomicrobium sp. | reverse complement strand
TTCCGCTACATTTGCGACAATGGCACCTGGATCGCCCGCTACGACGATCTGGTGACGGGGCGCGAGGAGCTCGTCGATGTGTCGCAGGTCGACGTGTCAATGAATGGCATTGAGCTTCAGGATCGCGAGTTCGTTGCTGCCATTCGCGAAGCGCGCGAACCCAACGCAAGCGTTGCGCAAGTAATGCCATGTTATCGCGTGCTCGATCAGCTCGACCGGCAACTCGCCGCGGCGCGGCCGTAGCGGAGAGCTTAGGGGTGGGCGCCTCGAAAACTCAGGTTGCTATCATCGGCGCCGGCCCAGCGGGGCTGTTGCTCGGCCACCTTCTTCGGGCGGAGGGCATCCATGTCATCGTCGTCGAACGACAGTCGGCGGAATATGTGCTTTCGCGCATTCGGGCCGGCGTTCTGGAACGGGTTACGACGGGGTTGATGGAGCGACTCGGGCTTGATGACCGGTTGAAAGCCGAGGGCCTGCCGCATGACGGCTTCAACCTTGCCGACGGTGAGCGGCTCATTCGTATAGACATTGCGGCGCTGACCGGCAAGCAGGTGATGGTCTACGGCCAGACCGAACTGACCCGCGACCTCATGGAAGCCGCGCCTTCGCGTGAGCTAGAGGTCATCTATGACGCGGCGGACGTAGCCCTGCACGACGTCCAAAGCGACGCGCCTTTCGTGACTTATAACAAGAATGGGTCGGCGCACCACATCGACGCGCGTTTCATAGCCGGATGCGACGGGTTCCACGGACCGTCTCGCAAGGCTGTCCCCGCGCGCGTTGGAACCGCGTTCCAAAAGGACTATCCTTTTGGTTGGCTGGGTATCCTCGCGGACGTTCCGCCCTGCAATCACGAGCTCATCTACGCCAATCACGACCGGGGCTTCGCGCTCGCTTCTATGCGGTCGGCGACGCGAAGCCGTTACTACATCCAGGTGCCGCTTGATGAGAAGGTGGGGGACTGGCCGGACGACCGGCTATGGGATGAGCTCGCGGTGCGGCTTGGGCCGGAAGCAGCCGCGCACATGACGAGAGGTCCTGCGATCGAGAAATCCATCGCGCCGCTACGTTCTTTCGTGTTCGAGCCGATGCGCCATGGCAGCCTCTTTCTGGCAGGAGATAGCGCGCACATCGTGCCGCCGACCGGCGCCAAGGGGCTCAACCTTGCCGCGTCGGATGTGGCTTATCTTTCTGACGCGCTGATCGCATACTTTCTCCTGAACGACGGGGACAGGGTTGCGGACTACTCGGCAAAGGCGCTCGCCCGCGTCTGGAAGTCGGAGCGGTTCAGCTGGAAGCTGACGTCATTGATGCACCGATTCCCCGAGACCGGCCCGTTCGAGCGGCGGATCCAGATTGCCGACTTGGATTATATCGCAAGCTCCACCGCCGCACAGACCAGCATCGCCGAAAATTACGTTGGCCTTCCGCTGTGAGGGGCAGAACGAAGGGCGAAGGGTTCATTCTTACCTTGTCTTGTCAGGACCGCGTCGGGCTCTGTCAGGCCAATGTGACATTGCGGTGCGCAGGCCGATAGCGGGAGGGATGACGCGCAAATCACGAGCCAAACCAGCAACCCCATTTCGCTGCTTCAACTCATCGCCTGAGGTGATCCGTGATGCGGTGATGCTGTATGTTCGCTACCCTTCTCCCTGCGCAACGTCGAGGACCTGCTGTTCGAACGCGGGATCGACATCAGCCACGAGACGGTGCGCCTGTGGTGGAATCGGTTTGGCCCCCTTTTCGCAAGCGAGATCCGCCGGAGGCGGGTCAACCAGATGCGCGGTTTCCGGCACTGGCGCTGGCACCTCGACGAGATGTACGTGAAGGTGAATGG
>JBDSZD010000019.1:0-2752 GCA_039925325.1 Sphingomicrobium sp. | reverse complement strand
ATCGCCGGGCTCGGAATCCTTCAATTCGCTGATCGCCATTTCCCGGCGCTCGCGCTTGTCGACCGGCGACAGCCAGAAGCGCTCGCCCTCCTTGCGCACGACGCCGAGCACCAGCTCCGCGCTCTTGGCGAGCGTTTTCATCGGATGGGCGACGTGCCCCTGCCCGCGCTCTTCGGTCCGGCACAGCACCCGGTCCCCGATTCCGAGCGCCCCGCGCCGCCCGCGCTCCAGCACGCGAATTCGGGGAGCCGGCGTTTCCGCCTGCCACTGCTCGGGCACCGCCCACACATTGCCGCCATCGTCCACCGCGGCGACGCGCAGCACGGTAACCTTGGGGACTCCGCCCATCTTGTGGAACGCCCGGCCCGGCGAGCTGTCGATCAGCCCTTCGTCCGCCATGTCCTTGAGCAAAGCCTTAAGCAGGATCTTGTCCTGTGCCGACAGCCCGAACGCCCGCGCGATCTCGCGCTTCCCCGCCGGCAGGTCTGACGTCGCGATGAAGTCGAGGATCTGTTTGCGCGACGGCAGGCCGAGGTTGGTCTTGCGGGGCATCGAGGATCCTTAGTCTGCCTTTCGTCGAAGGAACATGCACGAGCGCCGATTGTGCCTCGGCGGCGCGCAGACTAACGCTAACGCGAAGCTTTTTCGGGGAATTTCAATGCGAATCATGATCGGTGCCGCTGTGCTTGGATCGACTTTCCTCACCTCGGAGGCGACCGCCGCCCCCGCGCCAGTCCCGCCGCTTCTGACCGGCGCGCCCAGCGCGTCCGCGATCAAGCAACGCTGCGATCTGTTCGTAAACCGGATCTCCGCCGCGCGCACTGCGCTCGAAACGTCCAAGGGTACCCCCAAAGTCGACCCGACCTTGCGTTCGTTCGACCGCATCTACGATCTGATCGCCGCGGCGTCGGGTGAAGCGGCGCTGTTCCGCGAAGTGTCGCTGACCGCGGCCGCTCGCGACGCGGGCCAGGCATGCGAAGTTCGGATCAGTGCCGAAACCACGAAGCTCAGCCTCTCGCGCCCGATCTACGATCGCCTCAAGCGGATCGACGCGGCCAAGGCCGACACCGCCACACGCTATTATCTCAGCCGGACCCTGGCGGATTTCGAGCGCTCGGGCGTGGCGCTCGACGCAGACGGACGCGCCACGGTGCAGAAGGTCGCGGACGAAATCTCCGCGCTCGAAGCGGAATTCGCCGCCAACATTGCCAAGAGCCGCCGGACGGTCGCCGCCGCCCCGGCCGAGCTGGAAGGTCTTCCTGCAGACTTCATTACCGCGCACAAACCCGGAGCGGACGGCAAGGTGACGCTGTCGACCGACTATCCTGACTACATCCCGGTCATGACCTATGCGAAGAGCAGCGATCTTCGCCACCGCATGTACCTGCAGTTCAATCAGCGCGCCTACCCGCAGAATGACATTGTGCTGCGCAACATGCTGGCCAAGCGCAACGAACTTGTCGCACTGGTGGGTCGTCCCAATTACGCCGCGTTGACGCTTGAAAACCGGATGCTCAACACGCCCGCCAAGGTGCAGGCTTTCCAGGACGAACAGGCCGATGCCGCCCGCGCCGCCGCTCACCGCGACCTCGCCAAGAAGCTCGCCGCTTTGCAGACGCTTCAGCCCGGCGCGACCACCATCCATCCGTGGGACAATGGCTTCCTCAGCAATCTCGTCCAGAAGGAATCCTACGGCTACGATAAACAGCAGGCGCGGCAATATTTCGCCTACAACAATGTCCGCGACGGTGTCCTGAAGCTGACCGAGGACCTGTTCGGGGTCGACATCCGGCCGTGGACAACGCCGGTCTGGGACAAGTCGGTCGAGACCTATGCGATGTACGAGAAGGGCAAGCTGATCGGCCGCTTCTACCTCGACTCGCACCCCCGCGACGGCAAGTATAATCATGCCAACCAGATCGCGCTGCGCAGCGGTATTTCACCCGGCACGGTACCGATCGGCGCGCTTGTTATGAATATGCCCGCGGGTGATCACACCACCGGCCTGATGGAGCATAGCGACGTGGAAAGCTTCCTCCACGAGTTCGGCCATTTGATTCACCACATTTTCGGTAGCCAGGGTCAGCGCTGGGCCGGGCAGAGCGGCGTCGCCAACGAATGGGACTTCGTCGAGGCGCCGTCGCAGATGCTGGAAAATTGGGTCTATGATTATGACACGTTGAAGACTTTCGCGGTCGACGCGAAAGGCAATGCCATCCCTCGCGCTCTGGTCGATCAGATGAACCGTGCGCGCTTCTTCGACGAAGGCATGGGCGACATGCGCCAGATCGGCCTGTCCAACATCGCGCTGCAGTATAATCTCGGCACGATCCCTGCCGACCTCGGTGCCGCGGCCCGCGCCGCCGATGCCAAATATGCGCTGATCCCGATGGCCGGAGAGAGCCAGATGCAGGCGAGCTTCGGCCACCTCGGCAATTCAGCTTATGGCGCCGCTTACTACACCTATAATTGGTCAAAGGTGATCTCGGATGATCTGTTCACCTTGTTCGAGAAAAACGGCCTGCGCGATGCCGCCACCGCCCGCCGCTACCGGGAACTGGTACTCGCGCCGGGCGGAACGCGGCCCTCAGCGGAGCTGGTGCAAAGCTTCCTCGGCCGCCCCATCAGCCTCGACGCCTATCGCGCAAAGATGGAGAAGGATCAGTAGATGCGCCCCGGACTTCCCCAACTGGCGCTCACTTCCGTGCGGGTCTAGAGGTCCCGCATTACCTTCAAGCCTTGGAGCAGACGC
>JBDSZD010000018.1:0-1723 GCA_039925325.1 Sphingomicrobium sp. | reverse complement strand
AGCTTGTCCGGCAGCCGGGCAATTCCCCGGCCATGTTCCTGCGGCGGAAGGTTCGCCACCTGCACGCGCCGAGTGGATGTTCGCTCCGCGGTGTCGACGTCAGCCATTCGCTCTCCTTGGTCTGTCGGATGCGTAACCGATCACATGGCCGATCCGGTTCACTTGCTTGCCAGAAACTTCATCTTTCCCGCAATCTTTCGCACCGCGCTTCGCGGCGCAAAGCGGGTCGACCATGCGCCGATGCGATTGGTGACGCCCGCAATGACCACGGCCTTGTTGCGGTCGAGTCCGGCGAGCCCGATCCGCACCACATCCGCCGAATCCATCGACAGTCGGTCGAACGCGCCTTTGTTCTTGAACCCTGCAACGTCTCCGAACTCGGTCCGCGTCGGTCCCGGGCACAGCGCCGACACCTTGATCCCAAACGGTTTCAGTTCCTCGTGCAGCGCCTCGGTAAACGACAGCACATAGGCCTTGGTCGCGAAATAAACCGCCATGCCGGGCCCCGGCTGGAAGGCCGCGGTCGAGGCAATGTTGAGTATCGCGCCGGAACGCCGTTCGATCATGTGCGGAGCGACGGCGCGGCACAGATCGGTAAGCGTGCCGATATTAAGGTCGATCATCTCGCGCTGCCGCGCCGCGTCGAGCTCGGCGAACGCGCCGCCAAGTCCAAAGCCCGCATTGTTGATCAGCACGTCGATGTGCTCTCCCGCCTCTGAAGCCTCGGCAACAAGTTTGGCGGCGGCCCCCGGCTTGGCTAGATCGATGGCAATGGCGCGGGCGTTTCCTAACTGCGCCGCTAGCGCTTCGAGCCTGTCGGCGCGCCGCGCGGCCAGCACCAGGCGATACCCGCTGGCGCTAAGTTGGCGCGCAAAATCAACGCCAAGCCCTGCGGAAGCTCCAGTGATCAGCGCGACCTTCATGCCGCGTGTCAGCTTGCGCGCTGCACCGTCGCCTTGACGATCCGGCCGGGCTCGCGCGGCGGCTCGCCGACCGGCAAGGCATCGACATGTTCCATGCCGCTCTCAACATTGCCCCACACCGTATATTGGCGATCAAGGAACGATGAATCGTCGAAGCAGATGAAGAACTGGCTGTTGGCGCTGTTCGGCGCCGAGGTCCGCGCCATCGAACAAGTCCCGCGAACGTGTGGTTCGGCGTTGAACTCGGCTTTCAGGTCGGGAAGCTCGGAGCCGCCGCTGCCGGTCCCGGTCGGATCGCCGCCCTGCGCCATGAAGCCCGGGATCACGCGGTGGAACTTCACATTGTCGTAGAAGCCCTGCCCGGCCAGCTCGGCAATCCGCTGCACGTGGCCTGGCGCCAGGTCGGGACGAAGGCGAATGACGACATCGCCCCCGGAAGAAAGGCTTAGGGTCAGGCGCTCGGCATCGGCCATGTCAAAAACTCCATTAGATTGTTCAAAGTCGGGGCGCATGTAGGCGCGACGTTTCGGTTGCGCCAGAGGACCCCCGGCCATAGGAGCAAGCGCGAGCACATCTTCGGGGGAACAGGTCATGAGCGAGAGCGAGAACATCGCCGCCGCACCGCCCGAGCTTGAGGATGAAGCTCCGATGGACTCCGAAGACCGGCTGCGGCCGGAATTCGTCGATCGCGTGCTGGATGCGGTAGCGGCAGGCGACGACGAGACTGCGCGCGAGCTGGTCGAGCCGCTTCATCCCGCCGACATCGCCGACCTGATCGAGCTTGCGGCGCGCGACGAGCG
>JBDSZD010000017.1:0-5529 GCA_039925325.1 Sphingomicrobium sp. | reverse complement strand
CCTCCGTCGCTTCGCGACACCTCCCCCGAGGGTGGAGGATTTGATGTCCGAACTCACCCTCAAGACCATCGCCGAGCTGCGCGACGGATTTCGCTCCGGCGACTTTTCCGCCCGCGAGATTGCCGAGGCGTTCAACGCGGCGGTTGCGGCGGGGCGGGCGCTCAACGCGTTTACGGTCGAAACGCCGGACGACGCGCTGGCCTGCGCCGATGTTGCGGACCAGGCGCGCGGTTCGGGCCAACAAGCAGCGCTCGCCGGCATTCCGTTGGGAATCAAGGATCTGTTCGCGACCAAAGGCGTCGACAGCACCGCCGGCAGCGGGATCCTCAAAGGCTTCAAGCCGCCCTACGAGAGCACAGTCACAGCCAAGCTACGCACGGCCGGTGCGGGAATGCTCGGCAAGCTCAACATGGACGAGTTTGCGATGGGCTCGTCGAATGAGACCAGCGCATACGGCCCTGTGCTCAGTCCGTGGAAACGCAACGACGGAAGCAACGCGGCGCTGACCCCGGGCGGAAGCTCGGGCGGATCGGCGGCTGCGGTCGCGGCTGGCCTCGCTCCGGGCGTGACCGGCACCGATACTGGCGGGTCGATCCGCCAGCCCGCGGCGTTCACGGGCATTACGGGGATCAAACCGACCTACGGCCGCTGTTCGCGCTGGGGGATCGTGGCGTTCGCAAGCTCGCTCGACCAGGCCGGGCCGATGGCGCGCGACGTGCGCGATTGCGCAATTCTGCTGGAGGCGATGGCCGGGTTCGATCCGAAGGACAGCACCTCGCTGGACCTGCCCGTGCCGCCGTGGGAATCGGGACTGTCGAGCGATCTCAAGGGCAAGCGCGTCGGAGTTCCCAAAGAATATCGGATTGACGGCGTTCCTGAGGAGATCAACTCTCTATGGGATCAGGGTATCGAGTGGCTGCGGGATGCCGGCGCGGAGCCGGTCGAGATCAGCTTGCCGCACACCAAATATGCGCTTCCGGCCTATTACATCATCGCCCCGGCCGAGGCGTCATCCAACCTCGCCCGCTATGATGGCGTGCGATACGGCCTGCGCGAGAGTCCCGAGGGCGGCAACCTCGACGCAATGTATGCCGCGACGCGGGCCGCGGGTTTCGGCGCGGAAGTGAAGCGCCGTATCATGATCGGCACTTATGTGTTGAGCGCGGGCTTTTACGACGCTTATTTCAACAAGGCGCAGCGGGTGCGCACGTTGATCAAACAGGATTTTCGTGACGCGTTCGAGCGCTGCGACCTGATCCTGACCCCGACCGCGCCGTCGGCGGCATTCGGCATCGGCGAGACCACCGATCCGCTGGCGATGTATCTCAACGACGTGTTCGCCGTGCCAGCGAGCCTTGCCGGGTTGCCGGCGATGTCGGTTCCGGGTGGACTGGACAAGCAGGGCCTCCCGCTCGGCCTGCACATCATCGGCAATGAGTTGGACGAACAGGGCGTGCTCAACGCGGGTCTGGCGATCGAGGAGCGCGCAGGATTCACCGCAAGGTCGGAGAAGTGGTGGTAATGGCTCAGACGGCCAACCCCATCCGCGTTACTCCGATCGACGGCTGGGGGTTCATGGAGACAACTGATGGGAAACTCGCGAGTCCGTTTGAGGCCCTCATCACCGAAAGCCATGTTGACTTCGACGTAATATTCGGTTGGCGCGGCCTAGTGATATCGCCGCAGCATAAATACTGCGGCCTGACGTTCGAGATGACACCACGGCACACGACGTGGTCGAACACAGTCGTCATCAACATCAAAAAGGACGACACCTGGGCCTTCAGCGGCATGGCCGACACGGAAGGCCTGGAGTGCGATTGGTTATGACGGATTACCGCATTAAAGGCGGGAACCGGGGGATTGCTGGTGAATGAAGCCGGCCTTCAGCTGCCCTTTCAGGCGGCTGTCCAACCGGATTGGTCGCGCGAGACCAAAAAATCACTGATTGAGTGGGCACCTTACAAGTCCCTGCTTTCCGCGATCCGCAAATACCAAGCGAACCGGGATAGAGGCGGTATAATACCAGCCATCCGCTGGCGCTGGGCGGCGGCGCGGTGGCGCTTGTGGAGTGTCATCGGCGGGATCAGCATTCCGGTGCGCTGCCGGATCGGCGGCGGGCTGCAAATGCCGCACACCAATGGCATCGTCATCAACGTGGCCGCGAAGATAGGCTGCAATTGCGACATCTATCAGCAGGTCACGATCGGAGAGATGAAGGGCGGTTGTCCGGAGATTGGGAATGGTGTCTTCATCGGCCCAGGCGCGAAGATCCTTGGAGCAGTGAAGATCGGGGACGGAGCGCGGATCGGCGCCAATGCGCTGGTTATCTCAGACGTGCCCGCCGGAGCCCTGGTGCTGGCCACGCCATCCGAAATCCATCTTCCTCCCTTGACGACCACCACCTCGGCGGGCTGAAGGCAAAATCATGAGCATCCCATCCTATCTGATCAAAGGTACAACCGGGGACTGGGAGGTCGTGATCGGCCTTGAGGTCCACGCGCAGGTCACCAGCCAGGCCAAGCTCTTCTCGGGCGCAGCGACCCAGTTCGGAGCGGAGCCGAACACTCAGGTGAGCCTGGTGGACGCGGCGATGCCCGGCATGCTGCCGGTGCTCAACGGCGAATGCATCCGGCAGGCGGTGCGCACCGGCATGGCGCTCGATGCGAAGATCAACAATTGGTCGCGCTTCGACCGCAAGAATTATTTCTACGCGGATTTGCCGCAGGGTTATCAGATCAGCCAGTTGTATCATCCTTTGGTCGGCGAGGGCGCGGTCACCGTACTCGTCGACGACAAGGATGAGGACAGCGCCAAGACCATCGGCATCGAGCGCATCCATGTCGAACAGGATGCGGGCAAGCTGATGCACGACCAGCACCCGACCATGTCCTACGTCGATCTCAACCGCTCGGGCGTTGCGCTGATGGAAATCGTGTCGCGGCCCGACATGCGTTCCCCGGCCGAAGCCGGGGCTTATTTGCGCAAGCTCAGATCGGTCCTCCGCTATGTCGGATCGTGCGACGGCAATATGGAAGAAGGCTCGATGCGCGCCGACGTCAACGTCAGCGTGCGCAAGCCGGGTGATGAGCTGGGTACGCGCACCGAAACCAAGAACGTCAACAGCGTTCGCTTTGTCATGGCGGTGATCGAACATGAGGCGCGGCGACAGGTCGATGTGATCGAGGAGGGCGGGGCGATCGTGCAGGAAACCCGCCTCTACGATCCGGACAAGAACGTCACCCGCTCGCTGCGGTCGAAGGAAGACGCGCACGACTACCGCTATTTCCCGGATCCCGACTTGCTCCCGCTGGAGCTGGACGATGCGTTTCTGGCGGAATGCCGCGGTAGCCTGCCCGAACTCCCGGACGCCAAACGCAAGCGTTACGAAACGCACGGCATCACACCGTACAATGCCGGTGTGCTGACGGCGGAGGTCGAAACCGCGCGCTGGTTCGATGCTCTGCTGGAAGCTGGCGTGGAACCGAAGGGGGCCGCCAACTGGGTCGCCACTGAACTGTTCGGCGCGCTCAACCGACTCGGCAAGTCGATCGAGGACAGCCCGGTAAATCCGGGTCAGACCGCGGAGTTGCTCAAGCTGGTGGGCGACGGGACGATCTCCGGCAGCCTCGCCAAGCAAGTGTTCGAGATCATGCTCGAAAGCGGCGAGGGCGCGGCCGAGATTGTCGAGAAACGCGGCCTCAAGCAGACCAGCGACACCGGCGCGATCGACGCCGAGATCGACATCATTCTCGCGGCCAATGCCGACAAGGTTGAACAGTATAAGGCGGGCAAGGAGGCCCTGTTCGGCTTTTTCGTCGGTCAGACGATGAAGGCCATGGCCGGCAAGGCCAATCCGCAGGTCGTCAACGAGAGGCTGCGGGCGAAGCTCGCTTGAACGTCATCCCGGACTTGATCCGGGATCCACCTTTAATTTCTCGACGGTTACGAAGAAGCAAGGCAGACCCCGGATCGGGTCCGGGGTGACGATCTAGGAGTCGGGCATGCGTGCAATGATTACGGCGGCACTCGCGGTGCTTTTTGCTTCGAGCGTAGAAGCCGCCCCGCCCAAACTTCAGATCGTCATCTCGGTCGACCAATTTTCGTCCGATTTGTTCGACGAATACCGCCCCCATTTTACGGGTGGGCTGGCGCGGCTGGCGCAGGGAACGGTGTTCCGCAACGGCTATCAGGGTCATGCCGCGACCGAGACCTGCCCGGGGCATTCGACGATCCTCACCGGGTCGCGGCCGACGCGCAACGGGATCATCGCCAACAACTGGTTCGACCTCTCGCTCGGCCGCTCGGACAAGTCCGTCTATTGCGCCGAGGACGAGAGCGTGGCTGGCTCCTCCTCATCCAGCTACACCGTCTCGCCCGTCCACCTGAAGGTCAAGACGCTCGGCGAACTGATGAAGGCGCAGCGGCCCGGCTCGCGCAGTGTGGTGGTGGCGGGGAAGGATCGCGCTGCGGTGATGATGAGCGGTCGAGCGGTCGACCAGCGGTGGTATTGGGATGGCAAGACCTTCGTCACCGACCTCAAAAATGGCGCCGTGCCCCGCAGCATCGCACGGACCAGAGCCGCGCTCGCCGCGGCAATCGCCGCGCCGCGCGAGGCGCTCGAATTGCCGGCTTTCTGTTCCGCCAAAGCTCGCCAGATCGCTGTCGAGGGCGGCGGAAAACCCGTCGGGACGGGCCGATTCGCGCGCGCCGCCGGCGACGCGCGGGGTTTCCGCACTTCGCCCGAGTTCGACGGAGCAACGCTTGCGCTTTCCGCCGCGCTGATCGGCGAAATGAAGCTCGGTCAAAGCAAGGGCACCGATCTCATCGCGATCGGTCTGTCGGCGACCGACTATGTCGGGCATAGCTACGGCACCAACGGCGCGGAAATGTGCCTCCAATTATTTTCGCTGGACCGCGATCTCGGGGATTTCTTCCGGCTGCTGGACGGGCAGGGCCTGGATTATTCGGTCGCTTTGACCGCCGACCATGGCGGACAGGACATCCCCGAGCGGCTTCGCAGTCAGGGCATAGCCGATGCCGTGCGCATCGATCCTGCGCTCTCCGCAACCGCGATGGGCAAAGTCATCGGCGTGCGGCTCGGCCTTCGTGGCCCGGTCCTAATTGGGGGCTTCGGGGGCGACGTCTACATCGACAGAGCACTGAACGTCGCCGATCGCGCGAAAGTCCTAAAGCAGGCCCTGACCGCGTATCGCGCTCACCCGGAGATCGAGACGGCTTTCAGCGCCGACCAGCTGAAGCGCACACCGTCGCCCACCGCAACGCCAGACCGCTGGACTTTGATCGAGCGGGCGAAAGCGTCGTTCGATCCGCAGCGTTCGGGCGACCTGATTGTGTTGTTGCGCCGCCATGTCACCCCGATCCCCGACACCAAAAGCTATGTCGCAACCCACGGCAGCCCGTGGGACTACGACCGCCGCGTACCGATCCTGTTCTGGCGCCAGGGGATGGCTCCGGCCCAGCGCGAACAGCCGATCGAGACTGTCGACATCATGCCGACGCTCGCAG
>JBDSZD010000016.1:0-9364 GCA_039925325.1 Sphingomicrobium sp. | reverse complement strand
CCTCGGCGATGTAAGTTGCTTCAAGGCCGAGCCCGCCGGACCCGGCTGGTTGGCCGAACTGTCGCGCATCGTGGCTGAACGCGCGGCTTCGGGCGACGAGTCCAGCTACACGCGCAAGCTTCTGAGCGGCGGCGTCGAGCGCATCGCGCAGAAGATCGGTGAAGAGGGCGTGGAGATCGCGCTTGCGGGCGTCGGCCGCGATGCTGCCGGCTGTGCGGAAGAAACCGCCGACCTGCTCTATCACCTTAGCGTGCTGATGGAGGCGAAAGGCTTCAGCTGGGAAGATGTGGTTGCGGTCCTTCGGAAGCGGCACGCCGGCTAGCCCGCATCACCGCGACCGCCGCTCCATAGAGTTCCCGGCTCGCGGCCGCGATGACGTTGCCACCGGAAAAGTCCTCGCCGCCGTTCCAGTCCCCGAATACGCCGCCCGCGGCGCGCACCACGGGGATCAGGGCGTTATAGTCATAGGTCTTGAGTCCGGACTCCACCACGAGATCGATCGATCCCGCCGCCAGCCGCGCATAAGCATAGCCGTCGAATCCGTAACGCGTCGTCCGAGCGAGCTGCCGCAGTTCCTGAAAGGCTTCGAAGCCGGCACCGTCGAACATGTAGGGATCGGTGCTGGACAGGCGGGCGGCGGCGAGGCGCGTGCAACCGCTGACCTTCAGTGGATGCGCCTGCCCGCCTCGGACCATTCTGGCTTCACCTGAATAGCCGACATAGCGTTCGTTGAGGCAGGGTGCGTCAATCACCCCGAGTATCGGCGTGCCCTCATGCAACAGGCCGATTAACGTCACCCAGGTCGGCAGCTGGCAGACGAAGGCGCGGGTACCGTCGATGGGGTCGAGGCTCCACGTCCATGGCCCCTGCGGCGCGCGGAACGGGAATTCCTCGCCATCCACGCCATGATTCGGATGTGTGTCGGCGATCAGGTCGCGCATCACGCGCTCGGCTTCACGATCTGCTTCGGTCACCGGATCCCAGCCGGTGCTCGATTTATTGTCGGCGGCAATTCCCTGGCTCCAGCGCGAAAACGTCTGTTCGCGAGCCGCGTCCGCGAGTTGCTCGGCAAGCGCAAGGAAGCTGGTTGCGTCAGTCACTCGCGGTCAGTGGCGGAGTGTGGGGCGGGAGGTCAAGCCGAACGTCAGATGCCCGCGTACCATTCGTAATCCGCGACATCCTCCCAATAGCCGCCCTTGCCGCCGTGAATCCCGGCGAGGCTTTCGACCGCCTCGATCCGCTGGACATATTTGGCATGCTTGTACCCAAGCTGGCGCTCGACGCGCAGGCGCAGCGGCGCTCCATGGGCGATCGGCAACAGGCCCTTGTTCATGCCCCAGGCGAGGATCGTCTGCGGATGGAAGGCATCGACGAGATCGATGCTCTCATAGAACGGGCGTGCCCCAAACCGGTCGGCACAGTGAAACACGAGATATTTGGCGCGCGTGCTGAGTCCGGCGGCTTGCAGCAGGAGCGACAGCCGGACCCCGTGCCACATCCCGATCGCGCTCCACCCTTCGACGCAATCGTGCCGCGTGATCTGCGTTTGCAGCGGCAGCCGACGCACGGCATCCATCGGAATCGACAAAGGCCGGGCGACGAGGCCGTCGATGATTAGCCGCCAGTTCGCGAACCGCTCGGACAGATGCGCGGCATATTCCGGAGTGCCGGGCCTGCGGGTGCCGTTCGAGCGAAAGATCGGCGACATGTCCGCTTCGCGATATTCGGGCGCAAGCGCGTTGCGGCTACTGACGAGGCGTTGCGCGCGCATCGTCAGCCCCTCGGCCGAACGAAGGACGCCGCGGAAGCTTTCGCTCCGGTCGAGCCGGTCACAGCCGGCAAGCAACAGCCCGCTTCCGCCGAGGACGAAATGACGGCGGCCGATCATTCTTCGGTCTCCGGCGTGTGGACGCGATGCCGCCCGGTGATCATCGAACGGATGTGTTCGACCGGGCCCGCCAGCAGCACCATCAGCAAATGAACCGCGATGAACAGAGCCATTGCGGTTGCGCAGATGAAATGAATGGAACGAGCGGACGGGCGGCCGCCGAATATCTCAAGCAGCCACGGCCACGCCGCACCCATCGCCGGCGACATCGTCAGGCCGGTCAGCACAAGCAGCGGAAGTATCACAAACAGCACCCCGAAATAGCTCAGCTTTTGCAGGACGTTGTAGTGCAGCGCGTCTTCGCCGGTCGGGAATTGCAGCCGGGCGTGGGAGACAATATCGCGCCAGATCGCGCGCGGCGCGAGCTCCCGCTTGGTCGGTGCGAGATCGCGTTGCGCGTGGCGGTTCAGCAGGCTGGTGGCAATGTAGAGCAGCAGGCCGACCGCGAAAATCCAGGCGAAGGCGAGATGCCAGCGCCGCGCGCCGGACAGGCTGTAGGAGGACGGGATCGTCGCCCACCCGGGGAAACGCGGCAATTCCAGCCAGGCATGGTCGAAGTTCGCGCCATACTGCCCCCAGTAAAGGCGCGGATGCGCGTTCGAGATCATCAGTCCGGACATCAAAAGCACGATCACCGCGATGGCGTTGACCCAATGCCAGACGCGCGTGGAGATGCGATGGCGCAGGACGACGCGATTGCCCGTGGTGGCAGCTACGTCTTCGTCGGTCGTGGAGCCGTCCATATGCCTCCTGCGCACGGCCATAGCGGAGGGCGCATGCGGGCGATAGCTGGCCTTCGGTCCCATTCAGGGCGCTCGCCGCTCGCCGCTCGCTTCGCTCCCAGCATCATGCTCGACATGCCCCCGGCATGTCTGCGCGTGATGCTGGTGAGCCCTGCTGGATTCGAACCAGCGACCTACTGATTAAAAGTCAGTTGCTCTACCAACTGAGCTAAGGGCCCCGACCAGTCAGAGCGCCCCGTTAGACAAGGGCGCGGCGCTTGCCAAGGCGCGAGGCGAGGTGGCGTGCATTCAGCGCCCCGTCGATCCGCCAGGTCGGCGCAATGGCGGCAAGCGGATCGAGAACGAAGTCGCGACGGTGGAGTTGTCGGTGCGGGATGGTCAGGCGGCGCGAGCGGAAATGGCCGCCGCTCCAGACGATGATATCGAGATCGAGCACTCGGCTGCCCCAGCGGCGGCCCCCGCGACGCCCGAAATTGCGCTCGATAGCTTTGAGGTGTCGAAGGAGCGCGGGGGGCTCGGCGTCGCTTTCGACCAGCGCAACGGCATTGGCGAAATCTCGGCCCGCAAGACCGCGCGCCGGGTTGATGACGATCGGCGAGGCGGTGAACAGATCGAAGTCGTGCTCCAGCCGGGCGATTGCGGCGCGGACGACTCCCACTGGGCTGCCGTGGCGGCCGTGCGGCCGGTTCGATCCAATGGCGATGGCGTAGAGGTATGTGGGCATCAATTTACCGTTCGTCCTGAGCTTGTCGAAGGACTGCCCTCGTTCGTCGCGGCCATAGAAGAAAAATCAGCCCTTCGACAGGCTCAGGGCGAACGGTTACGGGGGGCGGTGAATGAATTACAACCCGCCGACCTCTCGCCGATCCCGCAAGCGGAAGCCCCGCGCGACTGCCCGTTGTGCCCGCGACTGGTGGCGTTTCGGGCGGAGTGCCGGGCGGAATATCCCGCCTGGTGGAACGCTCCGGTGCCGGCGTTCGGCGATCCCCAAGCGTGGCTGGCGATCATCGGGCTTGCTCCGGGCAAGCATGGCGCGAACCGCACCGGACGACCTTTCACGGGGGATTTCGCTGGGGAGCTGCTCTACGCGACGCTCGCCAAGTTTGGGTTGAGCGAGGGCAGATATGGCGCGGACCCCGGCGATGGCCTGAAACTCAAGGGCGCGGTGATCCTCAACGCCGTCAAATGCCTGCCGCCCGCCAACAAGCCACTGCCGCAGGAGATCGTCACCTGCCGGAATTATTTCGAAGCGGGGTTGGCGGCCTTGCCGAAAGTGCGCGTGCTGATCGCGCTGGGGCAGATTGCCCATGTGACGGCGGCGCGGGCGTTAGGCCTGCCCAGTTCGTCGACCAAGTTCGGACATGGCGCGGAGCATGTCGCCCCGGACGGCCGCGTGCTTCTGTCGAGCTACCACTGCTCCCGGTATAATCAGAATACGAAAAGGCTCGACGCGGCGATGTTCGAAGGTGTGTTTAAGCAGGCGGTAGACTCGTCTTTAGCTCCGCCCGCGACTTCACGATCGCAAGGACATTAATCTGGATGTCCCCCAAAAGCTTGTCGCCCCATAAACGAAGATAAGGCCCGAGGGTCGAACGCATCCGATACTCTGTCGAAAGTTTAAGTAGTGTTTTATCCCGCCCAAGGCGACGGAGTTCATACCGCCCGGATACAATTTTCAGGACCTCGCCGTCGGGCGAAATGTGGTGATCGGTTTGCTCTTGCACCGATCTGTCCGGAAAGACGAACTGCCAAGCTAACAACTTTGCCGGGTGTAGATTCGTGATTCGCTCGTCAAAGCGAACTTTCGGACCCCAGGCGGCTTTCCTCACCAGTTGACCTCCTTCAAGCGTCAGCAGAGCGGCCGTCGGGCGCGGTATTCCGGCAACATCCTGAGCAAAATTGCTTGATCCCTCGTTTTCACCGATCGCCGGTATGCTAAGTACCACGGGCCATATCTGCTCGGGAGACGCTTCAATAAGCACGTTGCGAACTACTGTCTCAGTCGACCAGCTAGGGACAGTCGTCAAATCAAGGGTGGCGGCCAGGACCAGTGCGGAAACCCACGCCGCACTTTTCAGCTCCGTTCCGCGTTGCTCAAGAGCGCGGTAACGACGTCGGTTCAACAACTGCATTGTTGCGCCTCCAACAGCGCCAACCACCCAGATCGGCAAAACCATTAGAAGGCAAATTCCTCCCTCGGCCATAAAATACCAGCCGAATGCCGCCAGCCCGGCGACCGCCACTAAGGGCCACACGAAACACCCCATCCAGGGATTCTGACCGTCGGGGCTTTGCGCGTGCGAAACTAATGCGCCAAACAATGCGGGAAAAATCAGGAGCGCGGTAATGCCTGCATAGCCTCCTCCGGAAGCCATGCCGTAAAACAGGAGCATCCCGGCGGCGCAAAGCAACGCAAAAAGCACGAGCCAGACTAATGACTCCGACGGTGGCCATAGGCGGCGGCTCATCGGTCCTCCACCAGCCGCCCGTAAAGCTCGGGCCTTCGATCCCGGAAGAAACCAAACGCGGCGCGGTGCTTTTTCGCCGCGGCGAGGTCCAGCTCGGCCACCAGCACGCCCGTCTCCTCCGCTCCGAACTCCGCCACCACATCGCCGCGTTCGTCACAAATAAAACTGTGGCCGTAGAAGCGCTGGCCGCCTTCCACCCCGATGCGGTTGGCGGCGACCACGGGCACGACGTTCGACACTGCATGGCCGACCATCGCCCGCCGCCACAGCCGTGACGTATCGAGGTCGGGGTCGTGCGGTTCGGTGCCGATCGCGGTCGGATAGAAAAGAATTTCCGCGCCCATCAGCATCATCGCGCGCGCCGTTTCCGGATACCATTGGTCCCAGCACACGCCGACACCTAGCGTCGTGTTCGCCGCGGGCCACACCTTGAAGCCGGTATTGCCGGGGCGGAAATAGAATTTCTCCTGATAGCCCGGGCCGTCGGGGATGTGGCTTTTGCGATAGACACCGGCGACCTTGCCGTCGGGGCCGATCATGGCGAGGCTGTTGTAATGATGGGGTCCGTCGAGCTCGAAGAAGCTGGTCGGGATCCAGATTTTGAGTTCCTCGGCGAGGCCCTGCATTGCCAGTACCGACGGATGCTCGGCGGTCGGCTTCGCGGTGGCGAACAGGCTTTCGTCCTCGGTGCGGCAGAAATAGGGACCTTCGAACAGCTCGGGCGGAAGCACGACCTCAGCGCCCCGGCCCGCCGCTTCGCGCACCAGTTCGGAAACGGCGTGAATGTTGGCGTCCGAGTCTTCGGAGAAGGCAAGTTGCAGCGCGGCGACGGTGAGCTTGGTCATGGCGTGCTCATAGTAAGGAAAGACCGATCCCCCAACCCGCTCATGCTGAGTAGAGCCGAAGGCTCGTATCGAAGCACGTCCTTCGATACGCCGCTTTGCGGCTACTCAGGATGAGCGGTCAGCTTATCGGGGAACCTGCTGGCTGATGCAGTGGAAGCTGCCGCCGCCCGTGAGGATGTGGTCGGCGCGCAGGCCGACGGCCTTGCGGTCGGGGAACAGCGTCTGGATAGCCTCGACCGCGGCAGCGTCGTTTTCCGCGCCGTACTGCGGCACGACGACGACCGCGTTGCCGATGTAGAAGTTCATATAGCTCGCCGGGATTAGGTCGCCCTCGCCATTCTCGATCCGCCCCGGCGACGGCAAGGTGACGATGTCGAGTCCGGCGTCCGCCAGCCGCCGCGCGGCATCTTCATAAACCGCTGCATTGGGATCGTCGGCGGCAGTATTAGGGATTGCCACGCGGCCGGGGGCAACGAAGCGCGCCAGATTGTCGACATGTCCGTCGGTGTGGTCGTTCGACAGGCCGGAGCCGAGCCACACGACGCGCGTGAAACCCAGCACGCGCTTGAGCCGCTCCTCAACCTCATCGCGGGTGCGCGTGTAGCGGTTGGGGTTGAGCACGCACTGCTCGGTCGTGATGACCGTCGCGCCGTCGTGATCGATCGCGCCGCCTTCGAGAATCCATTCCGCCTTGGAGAAAGGGAGGCCCGCTGCCGCCGCCAGACGTTCGCCGATGCTTTGGTCCCCCTCCAGTTCGTATTTTCCGCCCCAGCCGTTGAAGCCGAAGCCGGCCGCCGTCCGGTTCGCGCCGCTTCCGCAGACGATCGGACCGGTGTCGCGCAGCCAGATATCCCCGAACGGTTCGACGATGATGGTGGCGAACGGCGCCAGCACGCGCGCCGCTGCAGCCGCATCCTCGTGCGCCGCGACCAGCCGCACTTCCTCGCCCGCGCCGTCGGCGTGCACCGCGGCGGCGAACGCGGCGACTTCGCGTCCGGCGGGCTCAAGGTCGGCCAGCCAAAGTTCGGGATCGCTTGGGAAACCGATCCACACGGCTTCGTGCTGCGCCCATTCTGGGAGGGGTGGGAATGACATGGGGAGCGGCTAGCAGTCGAATACGGCGCGGCCAAGGCTTACAAGACAATATCCGATAAGCATTTGCATTAATACCAGAATTGGCGATGTTCGCAGTCGCCGAATCGGGGGGATCATTACTATGGCGTTTAAGCGTATTATTGCGATTGGGCTGGTTGCGACCTGTGTGCCGGCAGCGGCAAGTCCACTGTCCGAAGACGCCAAGGCGTTCGGGACACGGCGTGCGGTCGAGGATGCGACGTTATCCCCGGATGGGTCGAAGATTGCGATGCTTGTCAGTTGCGAGAACTCGCAAACGGTTTTGCGGGTCGCGAGCTTCGCCGACGGGAAGATCTTTTCACTGACCAACAGCGACGGCCGCCCGCAGGCGTTGCATTGGTGCAACTTTGCGGGAAACGACAATATCATCTGCCAGTTCGGGTCGATCGAGCCGCTCAGCAATTCGATGGTAAGTTTCACCCGGCTGATGACGATCCGCGCCGATGGCGCGAAGATGCAGATGCTGGGTCAGCGGGCTAGTCGTAACGATGCCTACATCCGCCAACATGATGGTGGAATCATTGATTGGCTTCCGGGGTCGGGCGGCCAAGTCCTGATGGCTCGCGCTTACGTGCCCGAGGTGAACACCACTGGGAGTATTCTGGGCAGAGTGAAGGACGGGTTGGCGGTCGAACGGATCGATCTCGCCAGCATGAAATCTTCGGTGCTTGAAAGCCCCCGTGCTGCTGCCAGCTATATGAGCGACGGGCGGGGAAATGTGCGGATTTTCACCATCGAGGAAAGTCGCAACGAAGGCAGTAAACTGACTGGCCGGACGCTCATTCGCTATCGCAAGGCGAATTCGAAGGATTGGAGTGATTTCGGGATCTATGACTCCCGGACGGACACGGGTTTCTGGCCACTGGCGATCGATGCAGACTCCGATTCCCTGTTCGCGCTCAAGAAGGAGAATGGAAAGCAGGCGCTTTACCGGGTGAAGCTCGACGGCAGCATGGCGGCCGTCAAGGTCGCCAGCAATCCATCGGTCGACATCGACGCGATCGTTCGCCTCGGGCCGGGTCAGAAAATCATCGGCTACACCTATGCCGAGGACGTTCGACATCACGCCTATTTCGACAGTACATTTTCGGCGCTTCAAAAATCCATCGCCAAGGCCATCCCGGACAAGCCTTTGATCGATTTTATGGGCGCTAGCGCGGATGGAACCAAGCTGTTGATCCGCGCCAGCGGCGACACGTCGCCTGGAACCTACTACCGCTTTGACAGGACAACCAAGAGTCTTGGTGAGATCGCCGTCGAGCGCCCGTTGTTGGAAAATCGTAAGCTTGCGAAAGTTCAGTCCATTCGCGTCCCTGCGCCCGACGGTACCGCGGTCCCGGCCTATCTTACCCTCCCGGTCGGAAGCACCGGCAAGAATCTGGGCGCGGTCGTGCTGCCGCACGGCGGGCCAAGTTCGCGGGATGAATGGGGTTTCGACTGGTTACCGCAGTTCATCGCGGCCCGCGGCTATGCCGTCATCCAACCGCAATATCGCGGCTCCGCTGGATTCGGCGACGAATGGCTGCAGGAAAACGGCTTTAAGGGCTGGCGCACGTCCATCGGGGATGTGACCGCCGCAGCCAATTATCTGGTTGCGCAAGGTATCGCCGACAGGAACCGGCTCGCGATCGTCGGATGGTCTTATGGCGGTTATGCCGCCCTTCAATCGGCGGCGACGCAGCCGGAAATCTATAAAGCTGCGATTGCCGTCGCCCCGGTCACGGATTTGGCCATGCTCAAGCGGGAGCAGGAAGGCTTTACCAATTCTGCTCTCGCAAACGAATTCATTGGGTCGGGACCGCACATCTCTGAAGGTTCGCCTCTCCGCCAGGCCAAGAGTATCAAGATCCCGGTTCTGCTGGTTCATGGCGATCATGATGCAAATGTCGGTATCGCCGAAAGCGACGCAATGGAACGCGCCCTTCGTGGAAACGGGACGCCTGTCGAGATGTTGAGGTTTAAGGGATTGGACCACCAACTCGACGACAGCAGTGCCCGGACCACGATGCTCGAAAAAATTGGGGCGCTGCTGGACCGAACGATCGGCAAAGGATTGAATAGGTAGCAGGCACATCTGAAGGGCGGTCCGGCAGGACCCCCCTTCAGATGTCGGCGAAGCGCAAGATCAGCGTGAGTAGAATTCCACGACCAGATTGGGCTCCATCTTGACCGGATAGGGCACTTCGTCGAGCGTCGGGACGCGCGTGAAGGTTGCCTTGGCGGTGCCGTCGATGGCGACATATTCGGGCACGTCGCGCTCGGCGAGGCCCTGCGCTTCCATCACCA
>JBDSZD010000015.1:0-3480 GCA_039925325.1 Sphingomicrobium sp. | reverse complement strand
TTGTCGCCAACGGCGGAAGAGTGCTTGCCGTGACCGCCGTAGCCGACAGTTTCGCGGAAGCTCGCGCCAGAGCCTATCGCGCCGTCGACGCCATAGATTTCGCCGACGGCTTCTGCCGCCGCGACATTGGCTGGCGGGAAATGGAACGCATTGCTGTGGCCCAGGAGCAAGCATGACGTACCTTTGGCACTTTTACTGGCCCGCTCTTGTAATTGCGCTGGCGATCGGGATCGCCGTCGGAACCTATGCGTACCGGCGAGCGCCGGGTGCCGATGATCAGGATGGCCCGGACCCGGCAGCGAAAAGCCGCCGCAACCGCGCGCTTGGCGCCGGGTGCCTCGCCGTGCTCGTCGTGACCGCCTTATGGCATGCTCCGATCGGCGCCGCCGGCCGTTACGCAGCGCTGGTGGAACGCCAGGCCCGTGCGGAACTCGTCCGCTTGGAAATGACGCCGGTGCAGGCGGTGCTGGAGCGCGCTCCGCTGCGCCGGACGCTCTTGCTGTCTGGCCCCGCGAACGACTTTCAGCGCAGCGAGTTGGTGCGGTTTATGGGCGACCGCCCAGGCGTTTCAACCGCGCGCTGGGTTAACCCTCCGTCAGGCGCGAGTGCCTGGTTGCCGCTAATCGCCGAAGCTATGGTGTTAGGGATCATCGCATTCCTGCTAGGGCTGCTGCTGTCTTATCTCAATGAACTGAGACGCCGCTCGAACGCGCAGTGGAGGTGGTGAATGTACGAACTTGCGACTGACAATTCCGCGATCCTGGTCGTTGGCGTTCTACTTATGGCGATTGTCGCCTACCTGTTGCTTCGGCCGCGCCAGCGTGTTCGCCTGAGCGGAAACGTCCCGCTCCGACCGCACATGACGGGCAAAGCCGACCAACCCCGCGGAGGCAACGGCCTCGCTACCGAAGCTGCGGTCGTCGCCGCAAACTTCACGGGCCAGCTCAGCGATGCGCAACTCGGGAGCGACGTCGCGGATGACTTCGAGCGGATGAAAGGGGTCGGGCCGAAATTCGCACAAATGCTTCAGGCTCGGGGATTCTTCCGCTTCGATCAGATCGCCAGCCTGACGCCCGAGGAAGTCGACCGACTCGATCCGCACCTCGGGGCCTTTCGCGGCAGGATCCTGCGCGACCGCCTCGTCGAGCAAGCCCAATATCTGGCGCGCGGCGATCAGGATGGCTTCGAAAAAAGCTTCGGGCGCTTGTGAGGCTGTTGGTAAGAATACGTTAACTACCGTCCGGTAACACAGGTATATTCTGCAGTTTTCCGCAGGATTGTGACGGGGTGGGGGTCATGGTTTTCGCGCAGTGGGCCGGTTGTGTCCCGTTGGGTTCCCTAGCGAAGGGCGAGCACGGGTGCGGCCTGCCTGCGCAAGGATCGGTAAGTTGACGCCTGTTGCGACTCGGGCGGGCAGGTTTTCGCGCTGGCGGCAATGGACGCTGAACCATATTCTTCGGGTTGAAGCCATCGTCGCGGTGGCGTTGCTCGCTACCGTTCTGGCGGTTCAGTTTCGCCTGGAGCTGACAAGCGAGACGGTTCGCCTGCGCCCTTTGGATGAGGGGACCCGATTCTTCAGCTATGCCTACGATGACGCCGGCAATGGCGGGCGCTCGATGGTCAAGCAAATCGCGCCGATGCAGTGGGAATGCGTGCTGCCTGCCAACGAGCCGCTGCTTCCGTACTGCGGCTTTGGTATGAACCTGGACGTAGCGAATTCGGTTCGGGGGCTCGATCTCTCGCGCTTCGACGCGATCGAATTGAACATGGACTACGAAGGACCGCAGCAGATTCTTCATGTCGTCCTCAAGGACAGTCTGACAAGCGTGTCCAAAAGCGATGTGGCGCCGGTTACCAAGGTCAACCAAGGGACGGTGACAATCCGTCCCGGGAGCCAAAAGGTCTTGATCGAGAGGGGGGAATTTCTCGTCCCGCAATGGTGGCTGGATCAGAATAAGGTTCCGAAGGACGCAGCAGCGCCGAGCTTCGCCAATGTCACGTCGGTCGAAGTGATTATCAACGGCTCACCCGGATCTCACCGTCTTCATTTGAAGGACATGACCGTCCGCACGGCGCTCGTTAGCCTTGAGGCTTGGTACGGCGGCATCGCTTTTTGCTGGATGCTGCTCATATGCATGATGCTGGTAAAGGAGCGGCGCCACGTCGAAATTTGGAAGCGGGCGCTCGCCGACCGCACTCTCAATTCGGTTCCTGAAGTTATCTGGTCGATCGGGCCGGACGGATGGCCGGATTTCGTCAGCGAGCAATGGCGCGCACTTTATGGTGGTGACCCCCAGGAATTGCTGGGCCGTGGGTGGCTGAAAATCATCCACCCCGATGATCGACGCGCAGCGATGGCGAAATGGCGGCAAGCGTTGGAGGCCCGTGAGCCCTATGAAACCGAATACCGAATCCTGCTGGCCGACGGATCGTACAGGTGGGCCGTCGCCCGGGCGCGCCCCGACTTCGATCACCAAGGCAAGATCACGCGATGGTACGGGACCTGCACTGATGCGCATGATCGCGTGCTTGCCGTTGAAGCGCTCAAAGCAAGCGAGCGCCTTCACCGTAATATTCTGGAAACCAGTGTCGACTGCATCGGTGTCCTGTCGAAAGACGGCATCGTCGAACTCGTGAATCGCCCTGGGATTATCGCGACCGAATTGGAAACCGTCGACGCAATCCAGGGGAAACCGTTCACCCAGTTGTGGCAGCGCAGGTCCGAGGGCCTGATAAACGCGGCCCTCGCTAAGGCTCGAGCAGGCGAGGTCGCGCGTTTCCAGTCGTTCTGCCCGACGGCCAAAGGTGTGCCCAAATGGTGGGACGTCGTTCTTACTCCGATGCCCGACGAGCAGGGTCAGGTGAAAGGCATTCTTTCCATTTCTCGCGATATCACCAGCGATCATGAGAAATCCGAGCAACTGCGTTGGGCGAGCGAGCATGATGGGCTGACATCCCTGCCAAACCGGCGCGCATTCCAGGCTCGGCTTCAGGCCGTTACCCTACGCGCGATGGAGAGTGGCGGACAGGTCGGCTTGCTCTTGATCGACCTCGACCATTTCAAGCACGTCAATGACAGCTTGGGTCATGCGGCGGGCGATGACCTGCTCAGAGCCATTGCGACCCGTCTCAGCGACTCCATTCGGGAGAGTGACTTTGTCGCTCGGGTTGGCGGGGATGAATTCGCTGTCATTCTCGAAAATGTGCGCAACAAGGATGACGTGCTGGCATTGGGCGAAAAGCTGTCGGCGCGCATCCAGAAATCCATCCGGGTCGAGCATCGCGTCCTTCGACCGGGGGCGAGCATCGGCGGGGCGTTATTTCCAGTCGATGCGCAAAGCGCCAACGATCTTTTCAAGACCGCCGACACCGCGCTTTACGCCCTCAAAAGTGCCGGCCGAGGCGGAACCAAGCTATTTCACGGATATATGCTTGAAGAGGCCGAGAAGGCCGCGTCGCAACTTGGTCTCGCGAGAGATG
>JBDSZD010000014.1:0-2298 GCA_039925325.1 Sphingomicrobium sp. | reverse complement strand
GCGTGAACTTGGTGTCGCGCGAGCCCAGCGCGAGCCGGCCGAGCGGGAGCATGTCGGCGTCGGGCCAGCCGCCGGGCCGGCGGTGCGGGTTCCAATTTTCTAGCCGGACGAACTGCTCTTCCAGCAAGCGCCATTCGTCCCAGAAATCGTCGCTGATCCGCCACATCTGCGCGTTGCGGCGGACGTGGTCGGCGCGCGGGACCGGAGTTTCGCCCGGTGACAGGCTCAATATGATCGGGCGACCGCTGGCCAGGATTGCCTTGTGCGCGGCCTCGATCTCCGGCGCATGGGCGTCGTAGGGACGGCTCATGTCGTCCATCTTGACGAAATCCACGCCCCACGAGGCGTACAGCCGGAAGACGCTGTCGTAATAAGCTTGTGCGCCGGGCTTGCGCATGTCCACGCCGTACATGTCCGGGTTCCACGGGCAGATGCTGTTCGTGTCGGCAATGTCCCGCGCACGATAATTGGTGCCGAGGATCGGTACATTCTCCTTCACCGCAAGCCGCGGAATACCGCGCATCAGGTGGATTCCGAACTTCAGACCAAGCTTGTGAACGTCGGCAGCGAGCGGCGCGAAACCCCTCCCACCTGTGCTCGAAAAGAAGCGGTTCGGAGCCGGAAGCAAACGGCCATGGTCATCGAGCGTCGGCTCGGGATTGCTATTGTAGGTGTAGCTGTTGGCACCCGGCTCGTACCATTGGATATCGATGGTGAAGATGTCGTAGCCGAACGGCAGCAACTTTTCCGCCATGATCTGCGCGGTGTCGCGGGCCTGCGCTTCGTTGATCGTCGTCGCAAAGCTGTTCCAGCTGTTCCAGCCCATCGGCGGTCGCGGCGCGAGCAATTGCGGCGCGCGGCTGCGGCCCGGTTTGGCGTGCACGGCGGTCGCGGCACTGGCTGCTGCGGCTCCGGCCAGCAATTCTCGGCGATTGATCGGCACAGTCCCTCCCCCTTCTACTCAGACAATTGCATCCCGGCGCCGCCCGGGCAAGTCTTGCCATTTGCGAACGGCGTTCATCACTTGTTTGTAAATTAATCCGACAGTGATGCCATGTCGGCGAACTTGACAGTGATGCGACCGTGGACGGCTTGATCGTCTTTTGGAGCCATGCGCTTGCCGCGGCCATGTTCGCGGCATTGCTGATCTGGCGGATCGGCGCCGGCGCACCGCATGACGGCCAGCGCTTGCTGCTGGGCGCCTTCGCGGTGACGGGCTGCTGGGCGTGGCTGACCGCCATCGGCCCTGGCAGCGCGCTTGCAGGATATGCCGAAACCGCACGCAATCTGTTGTGGATCAGCTTGCTTTACAGTCTATCGCCGCACAGCGACGAGCGTCAACGCGGCGTTCGGCTGGTCTATGCTGCGGTGGCTGCGGTACTCGGCTTCCAGTTCGTCACCGATACCGTCAACCTCCTGAGCTATAGCCGGACGGTCGAGGAAACCGGTCATCTCCTGCGCATGACGGCGGCGTCCGGCGGACTGATCCTCGTTCACAACCTTTACGGTCAGGCGGCTCCGGCCAGCCGCACGAGCATCCGACTGGCCATGCTCGGCCTGGCGATGCTGTGGGTTTACGATCTCAACCTCTACACGGTGTCCTATCTCGACGCGCGCCTTGCCGACAGTCTGATCGACTGGCGCGGGCTCGTCGTTGCCGCCACGGGTCCGTTGTTTGCACTCGGGGCGCGGCGTGAGGATGGCTGGCGCATTCGACTCTCGCGCGCGGCAACCTTCCAGTCGCTCTCGCTGCTGGCGATCTGCGCTTATTTCGCCGTGATGGCGGTGCTTGCCACCGCGCTGCGCGGCACCGGATGGGACTGGTCCGGAGCGTTGCTTGTCGCGCTGCTTGCGGTGATGACGGTGTCGACGATGGTCGTCCTGCCCAGCAGCCGCGCCCGTGCCTGGGTCAAGGTCAAGCTCGCGAAGCATTTGTTCGAGCACCGTTACGATTATCGGACCGAATGGCTAAGGTTTACCGACACGCTCGGCAGCGCAGGCGAGGGCGCACCGCCGCTCGGCGAGCGCACGCTCAAAGCCTTCGGCGAAATCCTCGATGCTCCGGCCGGCCTCTTGCTGGCACCGGATGTCTCGGGGGCGATCGTTGGCACGTCGCTGTGGAACTGGGCCGGGCCGACTGCGCCGGCCGACGAACTCGATCAGCTGCGGAATTTCTGGAATAAACTCGAAGTAAGCGGCCGGATCATCGAATTTGACGCGTTTCGCGGAGGCTGGGCGCCGACGATCGACCGCGAACTGGATCCGCCCGCGTGGCTGGTCGACGATCCGGCAATCTGG
>JBDSZD010000013.1:0-9964 GCA_039925325.1 Sphingomicrobium sp. | reverse complement strand
CCGTCTTCGGCGGTTCATTGTCCGAACGCCATGCCCAGAAGATCTGCAAGGTGATGGACGCGGCGATGAAGGTCGGGGCGCCGGTGATCGGCCTCAATGACTCGGGCGGCGCGCGCATCCAGGAGGGCGTTGCTTCGCTGGCCGGCTATGCCGAAGTGTTTCAGCGCAACGTGCTGGCGAGCGGCGTGATTCCCCAGCTCAGCCTGATCATGGGTCCGTGCGCGGGTGGCGCGGTCTATTCGCCGGCGATGACCGACTTCATCTTCATGGTGAAGGATTCAAGCTACATGTTCGTCACCGGCCCGGAGGTTGTGAAGACGGTCACCAATGAAGTGGTGACCCAGGAGGATCTTGGCGGCGCGGTCACGCATACCACCCGGTCCGGCGTGGCGGATGTGGCGTTCGACAATGATATCGATGCGCTGCTGGCGACCCGCGCGTTCTTCGACTTCCTGCCATTGAGCAACCGCCATGACGTGCCGGCGCGACCGAGCGACGATCCGTGGGACCGGATCGAGGACAGCCTCGACACACTCATCCCGCCGAGCGCCGCGACGCCTTACGACATGCACGAGCTGATCCGGAAGGTCGCGGACGAAGGCGATTTCTTCGAGCTTCAGCCCGCCCATGCCGGCAACATCATCATCGGCTTTTGCCGGATCGAGGGTCGCACCGTCGGCGTCGTCGCCAACCAGCCGATGGTGCTGGCCGGTTGCCTCGACATCAATTCATCCAAAAAGGCGGCGCGGTTCGTGCGCTTTTGCGATGCCTTCGACGTGCCGATCCTGACGTTCGTCGACGTCCCCGGCTTTCTCCCCGGTGTCGCGCAGGAGCATGGCGGGATCATCAAGCATGGCGCGAAATTGCTGTTCGCTTATGCCGAAGCGACGGTGCCCAAGATCACGGTGATCACGCGCAAGGCCTATGGCGGCGCCTATGACGTGATGAGCTCCAAGCATTTGCGCGGCGATTTGAACTACGCCTGGCCGACCGCCGAGATCGCGGTGATGGGGGCCAAGGGCGCGGTCGAAATCATCTTCCGCGGCAAGACGGCGGAAGAGATCGCGGAGCACACCGCCGAATATGAAGAGCGCTTCGCCAACCCGTTCGTGGCGGCCAGCATGGGCTTCATCGACGACGTGATCATGCCGCACTCGACGCGGCGGCGGGTGGCGCTGGGGTTACGGAAGCTGCGGAACAAGCAGCTCGAGAATCCGTGGAAAAAGCATGACAACATTCCGCTGTGAGTAGGCCATCACGAGCAATGCTTCGAGAGCATCAAGAGCGCTGGCCGGCCTTGTGCCAGTTCCTCGGTGGTTATCTCCATCAGGACTGGCCAGATGTTTATGGTAAGCCACACTTGGCTATCGCGGCGGCCGTTGCCGAGTATCCTCTCAGCAATCGGCAGCAGGTGGCTCGCGAGTGGTGGAACTGGAACCAATCCGCCGGTGCGGTCGATGACGTTCGCAAACAGGCATACTCGCTCGGTGTTTGCGTCTCCTTCAACACGCCGATCGACGCCCGTCATTTCATGAACTCGGTTTACGACCGACTGGTTGAGTCGATCAGGATTGAAGTTGGCAGGGACTGGAAGCCGTGACCACCTACACCGCCACCATCCGCTGGAACCGCGATGGCGCCGTCTACACCGACGGCCGCTACAGCCGCGCGCATGAGTGGGCGTTCGATGGCGGGGCGGTGGTGCCGGCTTCTTCGAGCCCGCATGTCGTGCCGGTGCCGATGTCGGACCCGGCGGCCGTCGATCCGGAGGAGGCGTTCGTGGCCTCGCTGTCGTCCTGCCACATGCTGTTCTTCCTCGACTTCGCGCGGCGCGCGGGGTTCGTGGTGGATAGCTATACGGATGCGGCGGAAGGGGTGCTGGAAAGGCAAGCGGACGGGCGGATGTGGATGGCGCGGGTGACGTTGCGGCCTGAGATTGCTTGGAGCCGGGAGGCCCCGGATCAAGCGGCGGTCGCGGATCTGCATCACAAGGCGCATGACGCCTGCTTTATTGCGAATAGCTTGAAGACGGTTGTGACGGTGGAGCGCTAAGCCCTCTCCCGCTTGCGGGAGAGGGAGGAGCCGCGTAGCGGCGGAGGGTGAGGGCATGTCGCTTGCCCTTGCTGGGAGAAACAGGCCCTCACCCCGGCCCTCTCCCGCTTGCGGGAGAGGGAGAAGATGAAACTCGGCCGGCTGAACCACGTCGGGGTCGCCACCCCTTCGATTGCAGAGAGCCTGGAGGTTTACCGCCACCTGTTCGGCGTGGAGCCGCATGGCGCTCCGTTCGACCTTCCGGCGCAGGGGGTACGGGTGTGCTTTGTCGATGCGCCCAACGCGCAGATCGAGCTGATCGAACCGCTTGGTGCGGACTCGCCCATCGCGAAATTCCTCGTGAAGAACCCGCTCGGCGGGCAGCATCATGTCTGCTTCGAAGTACCGGACATCCACGCGGCCAAGGCCGAGTTCGAGGCCAAGGGTGCGCGGGTGATGGGGGAACCGCGGATCGGGGCGCACGGGACGTTGGTGTTCTTCGTGCATCCGAAGGACATGGGCGGCGTGCTGACGGAGATCATGGAGACGCCCAAGCATTAGCCCGTTCCCCGGCGAAGGCCGGGGCCCAGGCGGCGCTCCCGCGCCGTTCTGCGTTTAGGACTGGACCCCGGCCTCCGCCGGGGTACAGGTGAGGAATGACGGACACACCCAGCCATGAGGATTGGGAGAAGCTCGCGGCGACGGAATCGAAGGGCCGCGACCTGTCGATCGAAACGCCCGAAGGCATACAACTGAAGACGGTCTACGGACCCGACGACGCTGCCGACATCGACAGCGGCTGGCCCGGCCTGCCGCCTTACACGCGCGGGCCTTATGCGACGATGCACGCGGGGCGGCCGTGGACGATCCGGCAATATGCCGGCTTCTCGACAGCTGAAGAGTCCAACGCTTTCTATCGGCGGAACCTCGCCGCCGGGCAGAAGGGCCTCTCCGTCGCCTTCGACCTTGCGACCCACCGCGGCTACGACAGTGACCATCCGCGCGTCACCGGCGATGTCGGCAAGGCGGGCGTCGCGATCGACAGCGTCGAGGATATGAAAGCGCTGTTCGACGGCATCCCGCTGGGCGAAATGTCGGTCAGCATGACGATGAACGGCGCGGTGCTGCCGATCATGGCTTTCTACATCGTCGCGGGCGAGGAGAAGGGCGTTTCGCGCGACCAGCTGACGGGCACCATCCAGAACGACATTCTGAAGGAGTTCGCGGTCCGCAACACCTACATTTATCCGCCCGAACCGTCGATGCGGATCGTCGCGGACGTGATCGCTTATTGCGCGGCCGAAATGCCGAAGTTCAACTCGATTTCCATTAGCGGCTATCACATGCACGAGGCCGGGGCGACGGCGGTGCAGGAGCTTGCCTACACGCTCGCCGACGGCATGGAATATGTGCGCGCGGCGATGGCCAAGGGGCTTGCGATCGACGCTTTCGCCCCGCGCCTGAGCTTCTTTTTCGGCATCGGCATGAACCTGTTCATGGAGGTCGCCAAACTGCGCGCGGCGCGGACTTTGTGGGCGCGGATCATGACGCAGCTGGGCGCGCAGTCGGAGAAATCGAAACTGCTGCGGACGCATTGCCAGACCAGCGGCGTCAGCCTGACCGAGCAGGACCCATACAATAATATCGTTCGGACCACGGTCGAGGCGTTGGCGGCGGTGCTTGGGGGCACGCAGTCGCTGCATACCAACAGCTTTGACGAGGCGATCGCGCTTCCGACCGACTTTTCCGCCCGCATTGCGCGCAATACGCAGCTGATCCTTGCTGAGGAAAGTGGCGTCACGGCGGTTGCCGATCCGCTCGGCGGAAGCTGGTATGTCGAGGCGCTGACCCGCGAGCTGGAGGAAAAGGCCTGGGCCCTGATCGAAGAGGTCGAGGCGCATGGCGGGATGACCAAGGCGGTTGCGGAGGGGCTGCCGAAGTGGCGGATCGAAGAGGCCTCGGCGGCGCGGCAGGCGAAGGTCGATGTTGGCGAGACGGTGATCGTCGGGGTGAACAAATATCGACTGGAGGTGGAGGGGGAGCATGACTTCCTCGACGTGGACAATGTGCGGGTGCGCAGCGGGCAGATCGCTCGGCTGGAGGCGATGCGGGCGAGCCGGGATGAGGCGAAGGTAAAAGCGGCGCTGGATGCGTTGGAGGCGGCGGCCAAAGTTCCTCCCCGGAACGGGGAGGGGGACCATGTGGAACATGGTGGAGGGGGGGTCGTGCAGGGCTCAGACCCCCCTCCGTCAGACCTCCGGTCTGCCACCTCCCCGTCCCGGGGAGGATCCAACCTCCTCGCCCTCGCCGTCGAAGCCGCCCGCGCTCGCGCCAGCCTCGGCGAAATCTCCGACGCGCTCGAACGCGCATTCGGCCGCTACCACACGGCGGTCGAACCGGTGCGCGGCATTTACGGGCAACGCTCCGATGCGCGCTGGAAAGGTGCGGTCGAAGGCACGCAGGCGGTGGCGCAACGGCTCGGCCGCAAACCGCGCATCCTCGTCGCCAAGATGGGCCAGGACGGCCACGACCGCGGCGCGAATCTGGTGAGCAGCGCATTCGGCGATCTCGGATTTGAAGTGATCGCCGGCCCCCTGTTCCAGACCCCGCGCGAAGCGGCAGAGCTGGCGGTCGCGAAAGAGGTCGACGTGGTCGGCGCGTCGAGCCTCGCGGCCGGGCATAAGACGCTGATTCCCGAGCTGATCGCCACGCTCAAGGACATGGGCCGCGCCGACATCAAGGTGGTCGCGGGCGGAGTCATCCCGCCGCAGGATTATGCAATGCTCCGCGCGGCGGGGGTGCAGGCGATCTTCGGGCCGGGGACGAATTTGGCGGACGCGGCGGATGAGGTGTTGCGGTTGCTTGGGCACAACCGACCACCGTTGGATGAGGTTGCGGAGTGATCTGGAAAAAGCTGCTGCTGCTCGTCGTCATAGCTATTGCCTGGTGGATTGCATGCGTGATCGCGTTGGTGATGTTCAACTTTCGTGATTGCTTCGACGAGCAATGTAGAGCGCACCTCGTGCGGGGTTGGTGGGCGATATTGTTGATTGGTGTGGTTTCATATTTTGCGATGGCGGTACTCGTCGTCCGGAGCAAAAGGCTCGATTGATGTTCTCTAAAATCCTCATCGCCAATCGCGGCGAGATCGCGTGCCGCGTAATCCGGACCGCCAAGCGGATGGGCATCAAGACCGTCGCGGTTTATTCCGACGTGGACGCGCGCGCGCCGCATGTGCGGATGGCGGACGGGGCGGTGCGGCTGGGTCCCGCGCCCGCGTCCGAATCCTATCTCAGGGCCGAGCTGATTATCGATGCCTGCAAGGCGACGGGCGCTGAAGCGGTGCATCCGGGCTATGGCTTCCTGTCGGAGCGGGAGAGTTTCGCGCGGGCGCTGGAGGAGGCGGGGATTGCCTTCATCGGGCCGCCGCCGAATGCGATCGCCGCGATGGGCGACAAGATCGAGTCCAAGAAGCTGGCGCAGGCGGCGGGCGTCAATATCGTCCCCGGCTTTCTCGGCGATATTGCGACCACCGACGACGCGGTGCGGATCGCGGGCGAGATCGGCTATCCGGTGATGATGAAGGCCTCGGCCGGCGGCGGCGGCAAGGGCATGCGGCTGGCCTGGTCCGAGGCCGATGTGCGCGACGGCTTCGAGGCGACCAAGCGCGAGGGGCTGGCGAGTTTCGGTGACGACCGCGTGTTCATCGAGAAATTCATCGAGCAGCCGCGCCACATCGAGATCCAGCTGCTCGGCGACCAGCATGGCAATATCGTCTATCTCGGTGAGCGCGAATGCTCGATCCAGCGCCGCCATCAGAAAGTGGTCGAGGAAGCGCCGTCGCCGTTCGTCACGCCGGAGATGCGCAAAGCGATGGGCGAGCAGGCGGTCGCGCTGGCGCGGGCGGTGGGCTATTATTCGGCGGGAACGGTTGAGCTGATCGTCGGGGCGGATCGCAGTTTCTACTTTCTCGAGATGAACACGCGGCTGCAGGTCGAGCATCCGGTGACCGAGGAAGTGACCGGACTGGACCTGGTCGAGCAGATGATCCGCGTCGCGGCGGGCGAGAAATTGGCGTTCACGCAGGACGATGTGCCGCTCGACGGCTGGGCGGTTGAGACGCGGGTGTACGCGGAAGACCCGTATCGCGGGTTCTTGCCAAGCACGGGAAGGCTGGTGCGGTACAATCCTCCCCTCCCGCTTGCGGGAGGGGATCGAGGGGAGGGCCTGTCAAAAGCAGGGTCCGCATCCAACAAGCCCTCCCCCGGCCCCTCCCGAAAAGCGGGAGGGGAGCAGGTGCGCGTCCGCGTCGACGACGGCGTCATCGAAGGCGGCGAGGTCAGCATGTTTTACGACCCGATGATCGCCAAATTGATCACCCATGCGCCGACGCGCGAGGCGGCGATCGATGCGCAGATCGCGGCGCTCGACGCATTCGAGATCGAGGGCATCGGCCACAATGTCGATTTCCTGTCGGCGCTGATGCAGCACCCGCGCTTCCGCTCCGGCGATATCACGACGGGCTTCATCGCCGAGGAATATCCCGACGGCTTCGAAGGTGCGCCAGCGGACGCGCAGCTGATCGCCGACCTAGCCGCCGTCGCCGCGATGATCGTCACCACGGACGCAGCGCGCGCCTCGGCGATCGACGACCAGATCGACGGGCCAGCCGCGCCACCGCGCGATCATGTCGTGCGCATATCCGGGACCGAGCATCGCGTTGCGATCGACGATTATGAAGGCGGGCTTCTGGCAAGCGTCGATGGCGCGGATGCGATCGAGATTGTCGGGCATTGGGTGCCAGGTCAGCGGCTATTGACCGCCAGCATCGGCGGGCGAGTGCGCACGGTTCGCGTCGCTCGTGACGGGCGCGGCTGGAAACTGACCACGCGCGGCGCGAGCCACAAGGTCGAGGTGCTGCCGGTGCACCTCGCCAACCTGTCGCGCCACATGATCGAGAAGATCCCGCCGGACCTCTCGCGGCTGCTGCTGGCGCCGATGCCGGGATTGGTGACGCGGATCGACGTGCAGGTTGGCGACAAGGTCGTGGCCGGTCAGCCGGTCGCGGTGATGGAAGCGATGAAGATGGAGAATATCCTGCGCGCGACCAAGGCCGCATCGGTCAAGGCGGTGCCGGTCGGCGCGGGCGAAAGCGTGGCCGTCGACCAGATCATCGTCGAGTTCGAATGAGCAACGAGGCCCCCTTGCTGCTCGACCGCAGAAGCCTGATCGTTGGCGGTGCGAGCATCGCCATGCTTGGCGCTCCCGCGCTCGCAGCGCCACTGTCGCGCGTCTGGAAGTTCGACAATCTGCGGCGGATCGGGGGCCATCGCGTCACTGTCGAAGGTAGCCCAAGGGTGATCGCGAGTCCGTTCGGACGGGCAATTGCGTTCGACGGAGTGGACGATGCTTTGTTTATCGACAACCATCCGCTGGCCGGCGCCCGCGAGTTCACTTTCGAGGCTGTGTTCCGCCCAGATGGCGGCGCATTTGAGCAACGCTGGTTCCACCTTGAAGCGGATGAAGCGCCGCGGGTAGCGCCGGGCAAGGGCAGCACGCGCATGTTGTTTGAAATCCGCGTCGCCGGGGAGCGCTGGTATCTCGATGCCTTCATGACGGGCGCAGGCTATAAGCAAACCTTGCTGGTGCCGGAAAAGACATTCCCGCTCGGCCGCTGGTATCATGTCGCCCAAAGCTATGACGGGCGTTTCTATCGCGCCTTCGTTGACGGCGTGCTTCAGCAGGAAGTGGCGATGCCGTTTGCTCCGCAAGGTGCTGGCAGAGCGTCGGTCGGAGTGCGGTTGAACCGGGTAAACTATTTCCGCGGTGCCATCGCCAAAGCCCGTTTCACGCATGCGGCGCTGCCGGTATCGAAGTTCATGCATTCCGGGAGACGCCGACCATGAAAACCCGCGCAGCCGTTGCGTTCGTGGCGAAACAGCCGCTGGAGATCGTAGAGCTCGATCTTGAGGGTCCAAAGGCGGGCGAGGTGCTGGTCGAAATCATGGCGACGGGCATCTGTCATACCGACGCCTACACGCTCGATGGGCTGGACAGCGAAGGGCTGTTCCCGTCGATCCTGGGGCATGAAGGCGCGGGGATCGTGCGCGAAATCGGCGCGGGCGTGACGTCGGTCGCACCGGGCGATCACGTAATCCCGCTCTACACGCCCGAATGCCGCGCTTGTAAGTCGTGCCTCAGCGGCAAGACCAACCTTTGCACCGCGATCCGCGCGACGCAGGGCAAGGGCGTGATGCCCGACGGCACCAGCCGCTTCAGCTACCAGGGCCAGCCGATCTTCAATTATATGGGCTGTTCGACCTTCTCCAACTTCACCGTCCTGCCGGAAATCGCAGTCGCGAAGATTCGGAAGGACGCGCCGTTCGACAAGGCCTGCTACATCGGATGCGGGGTTACGACGGGGGTCGGCGCGGTCACCAATACGGCCAAGGTGCAGACCGGCGATACGGTCGTCGTGTTCGGCCTGGGTGGGATCGGGCTCAACGTCATCCAGGGCGCGCGACTGGTGGGGGCAAGCCGAATCGTCGGCGTCGACATCAACCCCGACCGCCAGGAATGGGGCCGCAAGTTCGGGATGACCGATTTCATCGACGGCCGCGGCAAGGACCGCGGTGCGATCGTCGCCGAAGTGGTGCGCCTGACCGACGGCGGCGCCGATTATACGTTCGACTGCACCGGCAATACGGAGGTGATGCGCACCGCGCTCGAATGCTGCCACCGCGGTTGGGGCACTAGCATCATCATCGGCGTGGCCGAGGCGGGCAAGGAAATCGCCACACGCCCGTTCCAGCTGGTGACGGGTCGAAACTGGCGCGGGACCGCGTTCGGCGGCGCCAAGGGCCGCACCGACGTGCCGACTATCGTCGATTGGTACATGGACGGCAAGATCGCGATCGACCCGATGATCACGCACGTGCTGACGCTCGACGAGATCAACAAGGGCTTCGACCTGATGCACGCGGGCGAGAGCATCCGCGCGGTGGTGGTTTATTGATGGAGATCGTCAGCGAGAATCGCTCGCACGGCGGGCGTCAGCTGGTCGTGAAGCATGCCTCGTCAGCGACCTCCGCCGACATGATTTTCTCGATCTTCCTGCCGCCCCAGGCCGAGCACGGAACGGCGCTGCCGGTCGTCTGGTATCTGTCTGGGCTGACCTGCACCCACGCCAATGTGACCGAGAAAGGCGAGTATCGCGCGGCCTGCGCTGAGCTTGGGCTGATCTTCGTTGCGCCGGACACCAGTCCGCGGGGCGAGGGTGTGCCGGACGATCCAGCCTATGATTTCGGCCAGGGCGCAGGCTTCTACGTCGATGCCACGCAGGAACCGTGGGCCGCTAATTACCGCATGTGGAGTTATGTTGCCGAGGAGCTTCCGGCGCTGGTCGCCGCGGAATTCCCGGTCGACATGGCGCGGCAGGGGATGATGGGCCATTCCATGGGCGGGCATGGGGCGCTGACGATTGCGCTGACCCATCCGAACCGCTTCCGAAGCGTGTCGGCATTTGCTCCGATCGTCGCGCCATCGCAGGTTCCGTGGGGGCAAAAAGCGCTGGCCGGTTATTTGGGCGAGGATCGGGTCCAGTGGCGCAAGCACGATGCCGTCGCGCTGATCGAGGACGGGGCCCGGATCGCCGAACTGCTCGTGGACGTCGGCGACGCCGACCCGTTTCTGGAGGAATTGCGGCCCGAATTGCTCGAGCAAGCCTGTCGCGAGGCGGGCATCGGGCTGACACTCAACCGACGCCCGGGATATGACCACAGCTATTATTTCATCTCGACCGTCATTGCCGATCATCTGCGCTGGCATGCGGAGCGGTTGGCGATCTGATAAATAAGCATTTCAACCGATCAGTTTTAATGCAAAACTGATTTGAAACGAACGCAATCGGGAGGAGGCAGGATGAGAAATTGGC
>JBDSZD010000012.1:0-5783 GCA_039925325.1 Sphingomicrobium sp. | reverse complement strand
ACGCCCATCGCGGCATCGTCCACGACGCAAGCGAGATGATAAGCGGCGGGTGCATCTTTGCGGGCGAGGATCGCATCGCCAATGACGCTCGCCTTGGCCTGGAAGGTGGAGCCGTCATCCTCCCGCCAGGTTGGTAGGCCCTCAAGCGCGATCGCCTTGATGCTGTCCAGCCGCCAGCTGTGCGGTGTGGATGCCCGGCGCTCCGGATCGTCGGTCATGCCCCGGCAGGTGCCGGGATAGCCAAGGGCGGGGTCGCCATGCGGCGCGGTCACGGACTGGGCGACATCGCCACGGGTACAGAAGCAGGGATAAATCAAATCACGCGCCCGCAGATCGTCGAGCGCGGACGCATAGGCATGGGTTCGACCGGATTGCACCAGCGGCTCACCGCTCCAGTCCAGCCCGAGCCAGTCGAGGTCTTGTTCGATGCCGGCAACGAATTCCGGCTTGCAACGGGTCTGATCCAGGTCTTCGATGCGCAGGATGAATTGGCCGCCGTCTTCCTGCGCCCGCCGGTGGCCGAGCACGGCGCTGTAGGCATGGCCGAGGTGAAGCCGACCGGTCGGGGATGGAGCAAAGCGGGCAGTCGTCACGCTGAGTTCCCCTGCGCAGGCAGGGGCCCAGACCGGCGAAGCCGTCCAATCGTCCCGATAATCAGCGCTTCGCGCGACTGGACCCCTGCCTTCGCAGGGGAACAACACCCTTGACGCCGACTCTTCAATCCCCGATTCATCAATTTGTCACGCCGGGTTGGCATCCGGTGCGTCACAAGGGAAGATGGGCCGACGCCCTCTCCTCCCTGCCTGAGGTTTTTGGGCGTGCGACGGGGCCGGAGAGCTGGAGTTCGGACCGACCGAACGAAAGGCTGCGCGCGCTCGTGTATCATCCGGACCTCATTCGCCACCCCGATAGCTGCCCGGCGCTCGTTCTCAACGCCGATTATACCCCGCTGTCTTATTATCCGCTGAGCCTGTGGCCGTGGCAGACATCGATCAAGGCGATGTTCCTCGAGCGCGTGGACGTCGTCGCGCTGTACGATCGCGAAGTTCATAGCCCCAGCCGCTCGCTTAAACTTCCATCGGTCATCGCGCTCCGCCAGTTCGTGAAGCCGAACGAATATCCCGCGTTCACCCGGTTCAACCTGTTCCTGCGCGACCGCTTTCGCTGCGTCTATTGCGCATCCCACAGGGATCTGACCTTCGACCATGTGGTGCCGAGGGCGCAGGGCGGCCGGACGACCTGGGAAAATGTCGCAACCGCCTGTGCGCCGTGCAACCTCAAGAAGGGTGGCAGAACCCCGAGGCAGGCGCACATGCATATCGAGCGCGAACCGATCCGTCCGACTAGCTGGCAGCTGCAGGATCATGGCAAGCGTTTCCCGCCCAATTATCTCCATGAGAGCTGGCGGGATTATCTATATTGGGACGTCGTTCTGGAGCCATAAGCCGGTAGTGGCTTGCCAACGAAGCGGAGCGGGTACGGCTTTGGGCTCTCAGCCCGGCCGAGCCTAGATCCCCGCGAGGAACTCGCGGATGTCGGCGGCGAGGTCGTTGCGCTGGAGCGAAAGCGCGATCGTCGCTTTCACGTATCCGAGCCGATCGCCACAATCATGCCGCACGGCATTGACTTTGACGGCATGAAAAGGCTGCCTCCCGATCAGCTTGGCCATCGCGTCGGTCAGCTGGATTTCCCCGCCTGCGCCGGCTTCCTTGGCGTCGAGTATGGCCATGACTTCGGGCTGGAGGATGTATCGCCCGATCACGCCAAGCCGCGACGGTGCGGCTTCGGGCTTGGGCTTTTCGACCAGGCCGAGCACTTCCGTAAGGTTGCCGTCCTGTCGGCCTGGTGTGACGATCCCATAGCTGGCGGTCTTGTCCGCCGCGACTTCCTCCGCGCAGACGATATTGCCGCCGACCTTGTTGTAGGCCTCGACCATTTGCGCGAGCGCTCCGGGTGTGCCCGCCATCAGATCGTCCGGCAGAAGCACGGCGAACGGCTCATCGCCGACGATATGGCGCGCGCACCACACCGCGTGTCCGAGGCCCAGCGGTTGCTGCTGACGGACGGTGATGAGTTCGCCGGGGATGGTGTTCGACGGCAGGAGCGCGTCCAGGCTCTTGCCGCGCTCGGTCATGGTCGCTTCAAGCTCGAAGCTGATGTCGAAATAGTCGACCAGGCTCGATTTACCGCGCCCGGTGACCAGGATCAGTTGCTCGATCCCGGCCTCGCGTGCCTCATCGACCGCATATTGGATCAGCGGGCGATCGACGACCGTCAGCATTTCCTTCGGCATGGTCTTGGTCGCCGGCAGCAGTCGTGTACCCAGCCCGGCGACCGGGAACACCGCTTTTCGGATAGGCTTGATCATTGCTTCTGGACGGGTCCTGTATCTTGATCTGAAAGGGCGGGCTCGGCCTCGCCTTCGATCGTCGGCGCGGCGCCGCCGTCGGGCGGTGGCAAATCAAAGCGGTCGGGCTCCCGAGGTTCCGAGCGGCGCATCAATTCATCGACTCGTTGCGGCCTAGCGATGTCCGGAATCACCAGCAACTGCTCGGGCGTGGGGACGGTCGCGGCCATGAGCGGTTTGACCGGCAGCGATTGGCCGGGCGCAGGCTTGAGCGGCGCGGTCCTGGCGCATCCGACGGTCAGCAGCGCGCAAGCGACGACGACAAGAATTGATCTCGTCACTTTTCGGCCTTGGCCGTCTGAATGGCGGATCGAACCTGTGCGGGAGCGGTGCCGCCAAAGGAGCCGCGCGCGGCCACTGAAGTTTCGACCGAAAGAACGCCGAGCGCGGCCTCCGTGATCCGCGGATCAATCGACTGGAGATCCACCAGGCTGAGTTCATCGAGGGCGCAGCTCTTGCTGTCCGCCAGCGCGACGGCTCGCCCGGCGATATGATGCGCTTCGCGAAACGGCACGCCCACGTTCGACACAAGCCAATCGGCAAGGTCGGTTGCCGTGGCGTGGCCGGCTGCCGCCACGGCGCGCATCCTGTCCGTGCGGAAAGAGATATCCCTGATCATCCCCGCCATCGCACTGAGCGAAATGATCAGCAGGTCGTGCGCGTCGAACAACGGCGGCTTGTCGTTCTGGAGGTCCTTCGAATAAGCCAGTGGAAGTCCCTTGAGCAGGACCAGCAAAGCGACGAGATCGCCGATTATCCGCGCCGAATGGCCGCGCACCAGCTCGGCCGCATCCGGGTTGCGCTTGTTCGGCATGATCGACGATCCGGTCGACCATGCGTCGGGCAGGGTGACGAAAGAAAAGGGCTGCGATGCCCACATCACGATCTCTTCGGCCAGGCGCGACAGATGCACCGAACACAGCGCCGCTGCATGGAGATAGTCGACGGCGAAATCGCGGTCCGAAACCGCGTCGAGGCTGTTCGCGGTCGGGCGGTCGAACCCCAGCGCTTCAGCCGTCGCGTAGCGGTCGATCGGAAAGCCGGTTCCGGCCAGCGCGGCCGATCCCAGCGGCGATTCGTTCAGCCTCCGCCTCGCGTCTGCAAAGCGGCTGCGGTCGCGGACCAGCATTTCCCGATAGGCCATCAGATGATGACCAAGCGTCACCGGCTGCGCGGATTGCATGTGGGTGAAACCCGGCATGATGCTGTCGGCATGCTCTTCGGAGCGCGCAATGAGCGCGGATTCAAGTTCGCGAATGGCAGCTAGCGTTTCGTCGATCGAAGCGCGGACAAACAATTTGAAGTCGGTGACAACCTGATCATTTCGCGACCGCGCCGTGTGGAGTCGACCGGCCGCTGGCCCGATGATCTCGCTCAGCCGGTGCTCGACATGCATGTGAATGTCTTCGAGCGCGGCATCTTCGACCAGGCCGCCGTCGCCATACTCGCCGGCAATTTGCTCCAGTCCCTGATCGATTGCCGCGCCATCTTCAGCAGAAAGGATGTTCTGGCGCACAAGCATCGCCGCGTGCACGCGACTTCCGTCGATATCCTGACGCCACAACCGCTTGTCGATGTGGATCGAGCAATTTATCGCGCGCATCAGCTCGGCCGGTCCGCCGGTAAAGCGACCGCCCCACATTTGATTGGAATTCCCGGTGCGACTGATCCTCTTGCTCCTGGCGACGCTGGCAATCGCCGGTTGCGATACGCAAAAGCCGGAAAGGCAGCAAGGAGCGGCGGACGAGGCGGCGGCCACGGCCAGCGGGCCAAAGGAGGGTGTCGACCGCCGCCATGCGGGCAAGCAGCTCCCCGACATCGAGCTGTCCGACCCGGACAATGATCCCGGTCAGCTTTCGCAGCTCAAAGGGCAAAAGGTGCTGGTGAACCTGTGGGCGACATGGTGCGTGCCCTGCGTCAAGGAATTGCCGACGCTTGAAGCTTTGGCCAAGCACGCCGGAGCGCCGACGGTCGTTGCCGTTTCGCAGGATATGGCGCCGCGCGCATCGGTCGATGCCTGGCTGACAAAGAAGAAGCTGGAAAGCCTCGAAGTGTGGCACGACCCGAAGATGGCGATCTCGGCCGGTCTCGGCGTGGAGGTGCTGCCGACCACCATCCTTTACGGCGCCGACGGCAAGGAAGTGTGGCGCTACACCGGTGACCTGGACTGGTCAGGCCCGGAGGCGGCCAAGCTGTTGAGCGAGGTTAGTCCCTCAACAACTCGTTGATGCTGGTCTTGGAGCGGGTCCGTTCGTCGACGCGTTTGACGATGACGGCGCAGGCGAGCGACGGCCCGCCATTCTTGTCCGGCAATGTGCCGGGAACCACGACCGAATAAGCGGGGACGCGGCCGTAGAAGACTTCGCCGGTTGCACGGTCCACCACCTTGGTTGAAGCGCCGAGGAACACGCCCATCGAAATCACCGCGCCCTGCTCGACAACGACCCCCTCGGCGACTTCGGAGCGGGCACCGATGAAGCAATCGTCCTCGATGATGACGGGGCCAGCCTGAAGCGGCTCGAGCACTCCACCGATGCCAGTGCCACCGGAGATATGAACATTACGTCCGATCTGTGCGCAGCTTCCGACCGTCGCCCAGGTGTCGATCATCGTCCCCTCCCCGACGCGCGCACCGATGTTGACGAAGCTCGGCATCAGCACCGCGCCCGGAGCAATGAAGGCGCCGCGGCGGACGATTGCGCCCGGCACCGCGCGGAAGGCCGCGGCTTCGAATTCCCGCGAGCTCCAGTTGGCGAACTTCGACGGCACCTTGTCCCACCAGCTGGCACCGCCCGGCGCTCCAGAGATCATCTCCATCGGGTTGAGGCGAAAGGAGAGAAGCACCGCCTTCTTCAGCCACTGGTGGACGATCCATGCACCGTCGCGCTTCTCGGCGATCCTGAGCTCACCCCGATCGAGTGAATCCAGCACCTGATCGATAGCGGACCTGAGATCTCCGCCGGTCGATGGGTCGAACGAGTCGCGCGCTTCCCATGCCTGTTCGATCGCCTGCTGTGTGTCGCTCATTCGTCTTCCTTCAGAATGGATTCCAGCCACGCGCCGACATTTTCGATGCGATGGTCGATAAAGCTCGGGTCAGCGCCGTGATTGCCGCGTTCCGATCCATTGTCGACCCACACGGTGGTCATTCCAATGGCTTTGGCGGGTTTCAAATTTTGCGCCATGTCCTCGACAAACACCGCACGGGTCGGGTCGATTGCGAACCGCGCGCACAACAGAGCATAAGCATGCGGGTCGGGTTTGGGCCGCAATTCGCTTGCGTGAATGTCGTGGAGATCGTCGAAATGCCGCTCGACTCCGATCGCTTCAAGGACGCGCCGAGCGTAGGGCGCGTCGCCATTGGTGAACAGAAATT
>JBDSZD010000011.1:0-8226 GCA_039925325.1 Sphingomicrobium sp. | reverse complement strand
GCGCCGCTCTGTCTGTGGAATGTCGCCAAGGGCAGCTGGCACTTCATTACCGTGCCTGACGAGCAATCGCTCGAAATCAGGGCGGAGTGCTTCGTTTCCCGCGGTGGGTTTGGATCGGTGAAGGTCGAGGCATGTGTTGGCGATTTCACCTGGCGGACGTCCGTCTTCCCTCAAAAGGACGGGACGTACCTGCTGCCAGTAAAAGCCGAAGTCCGGCGTCGCACGGGAATTGCCGCTGGGGACGAAGTGAGCGTGCAGCTCGAAATTCTCTGAAGTGCGTGGTCAGGAGGGCTTTGCGGCCAGTTCCTCGGCAGTGCGCTCGAACCCGTTCGCCATTGCTCCAAGCGCAGACGATGTCTGGCGGTCGTACGTCGCCTTTGCCAGGCGGCGGCAAAGCGCGGCCTGCTCGGACAATGCTGTAGCCTGCTCGGCGCTGATATCGATCAGCATGTTGATCGCGCCTTTCAGCGATCCGTCGTCCGCGAACAGCGGGGTGGGGTAGGGGCGGAACGCGACCCGGCTGCCATCGGGGCGCTCGGCAATCGCAACTGCGTCGCGGACCTGCCTGCGCTGCTGGATCGCGGTCGCCATCGGGCATTGATCGTGGGGCAGATGTTCGCCTGCGGTCGTCAGGATGCGCCATGTCACGCACCATTTGTCACGGCCAAGCACAGGTTCTCGCCCGGCGAAATCGACGCAGGCGCGGTTCCAGTAGGTGACGTTGCCGTCGGCGTCGGTCATGTAGACCGGGACCGGCAAACCATCGAGGATGTGCTGCCGCGCATTCTCCGTCGCGACCGCGTCGCACGCAGCCTTCAAATAATCATCGGGAGACGGCTGTCCGTTCATGTCCGAGCAATGCTTGTTCATCCCGGACTTAACCGGCGCTCGTGGAAGCGGTTCCCGGAAAAAAGGCGAAAATCGCAAATTGTGTCGGCTGGACAACAGTTGTCGGCGAATTCGCTTCCGGCAGGGTGCCGTCCTTAGAGCGTCACCTTGGCCTGATTCTCACGCTGATGCTCTTTGCCGGGGTCGATATTGAACAGCATCCTTAGCGCCGCAGCCTTGAGCGTTGCGCCTGCATGGGCTTCCCAGACATCGGCCTGCTCGGCGTCGAAGCGCAACAATGCGAGATCGGCGTCGTCCTTGCCGTCCTTGTACCAGCTGGCGATGAAGGGGTTCCACAAGCGGTCGATGACGGCGCGGTCCTGATCGAGGATCAAGTTGCCGTGAATGTGGGCGAAGACCTTGTGATCCTTCGAAGCAAAGGTCGCGACAGCGCGGTGACTTTCACCGACGTTCTGCACAAGCGCTTCGCTGCGCGCGCCGAAAAAATAGATTGTGCCGCCATCGTCGGCGTCACCGTCTTCGCGGGCGTCGATCTGGACGGTCATCGGTCGCGTGCGGCTGTCCTCCACGCCTTGCAGGCCGAGCATCACAAACGGCGAATCGTCGAGCGCTTCCCAGAAGCTTTTGCGAAGGCGAGCTTCACGTTCGGCATCATTCTCGTCTTTGAACATGGTCCAACTCCCGATCTGTTCACTAACGAACGGATCGGAACGAAGCTGTGTTCCAAGACATAGCCGAACGGCCGTATGCTCGCGGTTAACGGAGGCGTTTGACTAGTGCGCGGCCGTCGGCGCCGGTCTTCACGTCGAAATTCGGGACCGCTCTGATAAGGTCGGAAAGTTTTGGATAGCCGTAGTTGCGGGCGGAAAAACTGGAGACCGCGGTGGCGCGCTGCCCGAGTTCCGCCAGCGATGCGTAGCCGTCCTCGTCGCGCTTGCACGCCTTGAAGGCTGCTCCAAGCACCTTCAGAAGCTCGTCATCGACTTTGCGCCGTGCCTCCGCGTCCCCCTTTGTCGGTTCGTCTTGGCCGGAGAGGGCGAGAGCGGCAATGTCGAAGAAGCGGGTGCAGGCCTGCTGGAACGGCGGCGGGGTTTTGGTCGTACCGAAGCCGTAGACCGGAACGCCGTCTTCGCGGATTCGCTGCGCAAGCGGCAGGAAATCGCTGTCGCTCGACATGATTCCGAAACCGTCGATTGTCCCGCGATAGACGAGGTCCATTGCGTCGATGATCATCCGCATGTCGGTCGCGCTTTTGCCCTTGCTGACGTCGAACTGCTGGATCGGAACGATCGAATGCTCGCCCGTGAGACTGGCCCAGCCCTTGAGGCTTGGCTTCTGCCAGTTTCCGTAGGCGCGCCTGACGTTGATGGTTCCAAACTCACCAAGGACGAGGAGCACCTCGTCGAAATGGTCGGGCGACGCATTGTCGGCGTCGATCAGCAGGGCGATGTTGCTTTCTCTCAGATTAACACCGTCGCTCATCGTTCGAATCCTCTCGTATCGTCTCGTATTAGACAATCGATCCGGGAACGAAACTGCTTCTCGGCGTTTAAATAGGCAACAGTGGGCGAATGTTAGAAGGAACGAGAGATGAAGCGTCTTGGATTAACTGCCGTGATTGTTGCCAGCGTAGCCGTCACAGGATGTGCGACTACCAGCCCTTATGGGTACAACGATCCGTACCGGAGCCAGCAGAACACGCGCACAGCAACCGGAGCCGCTGTCGGCGCCGGTGTAGGTGCGCTTGCAGGCGCCATCCTTCCTGGTGTGCGGCCACTCACGGGCGCGATTGCCGGCGGTATCGCCGGAGCCGTGCTCGGCAATGTCATCAACGGTCGCCAATATTATCGCGATACCCGCGGATATTGCTACTCGGTCGATCAGTACGGCCAGCCGCAGTATAATTATAACGTCCGCTGCTAATTAGCGACGCTGCTAGGCGGGGCGGAACACAGTTTCCGCCTCGTCGAGCAGGTTAAGCCGGCCCTCGGCAATCGAAAAGTGCGCGCCGTGCAAGGCCAGCTTGCCGGCCTTTTCGCGTTCATCGATCCATGGGAATGTTCTCAGATTTGCGAGACTTACACGCACAGCTTCAAGCTCCATCTCAAGCAATGCTTTTGGGTTGACGGTGCTATGACGCGCGCGGACGGAATCGCGGGCGGTGCGCAGTAAATCAACCCATTGTGCGATAAACTGGCCCTCGCCGTCTCCGGCATTGTCGAACTCACCGGTCAGTGCGGCCGCGCAACCGCCGCACGATCCGTGACCCAAAACGACGATTTCTTCGACCTCCAGTTGCGTGACGGCGAACTCGAGCGCGGCCGAGACGCCATGGCGTCCGGGGGTCGTCTCGTAAGGCGGCGCAAGGTTTGCGACGTTGCGGACTACAAAAATTTCTCCCGGCTTCACGTCGAAAATCTGGGCGGGATCGACCCGGCTGTCGGAGCAGGCGATAATCATTACTTTCGGGCTCTGGCCATCGGCAAGTTCCGACCAGCGTTCGCGTTCGCGATGCCATCCGTGCAGCCGGAAGCGGCGATAGCCGTCGAGGAGGTCGGTGAAACGCGCCATGGCTTCCGCCGCTAGCCGCAGGCGGGGAGGGGTGGCAAGGCCCGCCTCCAGTCGCTATCTCGCTGCGCATGAACGAGCTTGCCCCAATCCTTCGCCAGCGCAAGCCCGACTGGATCCGCGTTAAGGCGCCGACCAGCCCGGGCTATGCCCAGACTCGCGACCTCATGCGTTCGCTCGGTCTTGTCACGGTATGTGAGGAGGCGGCCTGCCCGAACATCGGCGAATGCTGGACTAAGAAGCACGCGACCGTGATGATCCTGGGCGATACGTGCACGCGGGCTTGCGCCTTCTGCAACGTCAAGACCGGCATGCCACGTGCGGTGGATCCGTTGGAGCCCGAGCATGTCGCCGTCGCGGCCGCCGAACTTGGGCTAGAACATATCGTCGTCACAAGCGTCGACCGCGACGACCTTACGGATGGGGGCGCGTCGCAATTCGTCAAGGTAATCCAGGCGCTGCGCCGCAACACGCCGAACACTACGATCGAGATCCTGACGCCGGATTTTCGCAACAAGAGCGAAGCGGCGGTATCGACGATCATCGAAGCCGGACCGGACGTCTATAATCACAATCTCGAGACGGTCCCGCGGCTCTATCCGACGATCCGCCCGGGCGCGCGCTACTACGCTTCGTTGCGTTTGCTCGAAAGCGTCAAGCGGCAGGCGCCGCACATCTTCACCAAGTCCGGAGTGATGGTCGGGCTCGGCGAACAGCGGCTCGAGGTGCATCAGGTCATGGATGACATGCGCTCGGCCGGCATCGATTTCCTGACCATGGGGCAATATCTCCAGCCGACGCCGAGGCACGTCAAAGTCGAGGAGTTCGTGACGCCACAGGCGTTCGCTGCTTATGCGGCGATCGCCCGCGCCAAAGGTTTCCTGCTGGTCGCAGCGTCACCGCTGACGCGGTCGAGCTATCACGCTGGCGACGACTTTCGGAAGATGCAGGCGGCGCGCTCCGCCAAACTGAGCAACGCGAACGGCTGATGCCCCGGCACAGTGAAACGCGGCACCTTCCCTACACGCCGGAACAATTGTTCGACATGGTAGCCGACGTTGCCAGATATGACGAATTCCTGCCCTGGGTGGTCGCCGTGCGAATCCGCTCGTCGAGCGAGACGGAGACCGTCGCCGACCTGGTCGTCGGCTTCAACGCCTTCAAGGAGCGCTTCACGAGCCGCGTGTCGAAGAGCCGCCCAACCGCCATTACTGTCGATTATCTCGAGGGTCCGCTCAAATATCTGAAGAACGATTGGCGGTTCGAAGCAGCGCCCGAGGGCGGCACCAACGTGCATTTTTCGGTCGATTTTGCGTTCAAGTCGCGCATTTTCGAAGCCCTTGCCGGCCAGATGTTCGACCGCGCGCTGCGGCGCATGACCGGCGCGTTCGAAACCCGCGCGGCCGAGCTTTACGGCATCAACAGGTCAAGCGCGCAGAGCGCTGCCTGAAGGCGAACGCCGCCGCGGCCCTCGTCGGCGAACAGTTTCTGATCCGCCATCACCTGCTCCGGGTCGCCATCGCGGACCGCACGCGCGAACACTACAGTGCCAACCGGCTTGCCGGCCGATCCACCGCCGGGCCCAGCGACTCCGGTGATCGCAACCGCGACATCCGCATCCGATGCCAGCAACGCCCCGCGCGCCATCGCCCAGGCGGTCGCGACGCTGACTGCTCCAAAAGTATCGAGAACGTCCTCGCTGACCTTGAGCTGGCGTATTTTGGCGCCGTTCGAATAAGTGACGAAACCGGTATCCAGTACGTCGGAAGAATTTGGAATCTCGGTCAACGCGGCCGACACCAACCCCCCTGTGCAGCTTTCCGCGACCGCAACTCGGCGGTTCAGCGCCCGGTTCGCTTCAACGACCGCGCGCGCCCGCTCGACAAGCTCCGGCGGAAGCAGCGTGTCCGTCACTGATTTTGCCCGAGCCGGATGTTCGCAATGGCTTGCGCCGCCAATCCCTCGCGCCGACCGGTGAAGCCGAGGCCTTCCGTTGTCGTTGCCTTCACGCTGACCTGCTCCTGTTTCAATTCAAGGATCGCCGCGACCTTCGCACCGATAGCGAGACGATGGGGTGACACTTTCGGTTCCTCCCCGATGATTGTGCAATCGACGTGATCGATGATCCCGCCACGCGCGCGGATCAACTCGGCGGCGTGTCGCAGAAAGCGGTCGGACGATGCACCCTTCCATTGCGGGTCCGACGGAGGGAAATGCTCGCCGATATCGCCCAGCGACGCCGCGCCGAGCAGCGCATCGGTGATCGCGTGCAGCACCACGTCCGCGTCGCTGTGCCCCGCAAGTCCGCGGGAGTGGGGGACTGGGATGCCGCCCAGCATGATCGGCCCCGGCCCATCGAACCGGTGAACGTCGAAGCCCATGCCGGTGCGGCTGATCATTTGCGCGGCGAGCATGGCTTCGGCGCTGCTCCAATCTTCGGGCGTGGTCAATTTATTCAGCCGCCCGTCCCCGGCAATTGCGGCGACCCGGAGTCCGGCGGCACGGGCGACACTGGCTTCGTCGGTCGGGGGCGGGCCGCGCCAGGCGGAATAGGCTGACCGAAGTGGATCGAGCCAAAAAGCCTGGGGGGTTTGAACGCGCACAGCATTGCCGCGATCGATCGGCTCACCGACGAACGCGTCCGCGCGCGCCATCGTGTCCGGGATCGGGAGGACCGGGACTGCACCGTCCGCGTCATCCAACGCCGCCAGCAGGCGATCGACGACTTCAGGGGGGCAGAAGGGGCGGGCAGCATCGTGGACCAGCACGATATCGCCCGAACAGGCGTCCAGGCCCGCGAGCACGGAGTCTGTCCGAGTTTCACCGCCGAGTACAAACTCCCCGACGCAGAGGCTCCTCAAGGCCGATTGAGCAAATTCATGCTGGCCGGGACCAATGACGACGCGCACCTGGCCGACCCGCGGGTGCCGGAGAAAGGACTCGACCGCCCAGCGCAGCACCGGCTTCCCGCCGAGCAGGCGGAATTGTTTGGGCACGCCGCTGCCAAGACGTTCTCCGCGACCGGCAGCAACGATGAGCGCGGTTGTGCGACTTGCCGTAATTGGATCGGATCCCTTCGAGTGGGCCGTAGCCAACCGGTGGCACAAGCGAAAGCAGCTATCCGCGTGCACCGTTGGTGCTTGCCCGCTATAATGGTCAGACTATCGACAGCTTCCGCCACCTATCGGAGCAGATCGAAACGGAGGCGCTGGTGAAGAATCGCAGATTGATGACCTTGCTCGCGCCGCTGGCGTTGCTCGCCAGTGCTGAGGGCGCCACCGCAGCGACATTGCTCGTGACCAAGAGTGTCTCGTGCGGATGCTGCAAGCATTGGGTCGAGCATATGAAGAAGGCCGGCTTCCAGGTGCAGGTGCGGGAAGTGGAAGATGTCGCTCCGACCGCGCGCCGACTGGGCGTGCCGGAAAAGCTCCGATCGTGCCACACCAGTCAGATTGGCGGCTATGTGATCGAAGGCCACGTTCCGGCGTCGGACGTCAAACGCCTGCTCGCCCTCAAGCCGAAAGCGGCGGGAATAACGGTCCCCGGCATGGTCGCCGGCTCCCCCGGGATGGAGCAGGATGGAATGAAGCAGCCGTACAAGGTCGTATTGTTCGACAAGGCCGGCAAGACGCGGGTCTTCGCCTCCCACTGAGGCGGTCCTGCCTGGCCGAACGCAACATCGGTGCGGGTTGTCCACCGAAGACGCGTCCGGTAAGGGCTTGCCTCCCATGATGACGCTGAAACCCATCGAGATCGGTCCGCTGCGGATCGTGTCGCCAGTCATTCTGGCGCCCATGACCGGGGTCACCGATCTGCCGTTCCGGCGGGTCGTCAAGCGCTACGGGGCCGGACTCACGGTCAGCGAAATGATCGCCAGCCAGGCGATGGTGCGCGAAACCCGCCAGTCGATCCAAAAGGCGTTGTGGGACCCGGTCGAGGAACCGGTCTCGCTGCAGCTTGCCGGTTGCGAGCCGCACGTCATGGCCGAAGCCGCCAAGCTCAACGAACAGCGCGGAGCGGCGATTATCGACATCAACATGGGCTGCCCGGTCAAGAAGGTCGTCAATGGCGATGCCGGATCCGCGCTGATGCGCGACCTTCCCCTCGCCGCCGCAATCATCGCGGCGACGATCAAGGCGGTGAAGATCCCGGTGACGCTCAAGATGCGGATGGGCTGGGATCATTCCAGCCTCAATGCTCCGGAACTGGCACGCATTGCCCAGGACCTCGGCATTCGCATGATTACCGTTCACGGGCGTACCCGCTGCCAGATGTACAAGGACAGCGCGAACTGGAGCTTTATCGCACGAGTGAAGCAGGCGGTTTCGATCCCGGTGATAGTCAATGGCGACATTTGCTCGATCGCGGATGCTGACGAAGCGTTGCGTCAATCCGGCGCCGATGGCGTGATGATCGGGCGCGGCGCTTATGGCCGGCCGTGGCTGCTGGCGCAGGTCATGGCGGCCGCACGGGGCGGAGAACGTCCCGACCCATCGCTGGATGAGCAGCTTGGAGTGATGCTCGAACAATATGAGGACATGCTGTCGCTCTACGGGCGACACACCGGGGTAAACCTCGCGCGCAAGCATATCGGCTGGTATACGAAGGGGCTCCCGGGCTCGGCGGAATTGCGCAATATCGTAAATCAGCAGGACGACCCGGCAGTGGTCATTACCATGTTGCGCGAATTCTATGCGCCGTGGCTCGCGCGGACTGCGGCCTGAATCGAATAGAAAATTTATGCAACAGAGCTGTGGTTTCTGTGCAACGCTCGTGTTAGGGCGTGTGAGATGGATGCGCGTTCCGGCA
>JBDSZD010000010.1:0-15412 GCA_039925325.1 Sphingomicrobium sp. | reverse complement strand
GGACATGGAAATCGTGCGAGAAACGGATTTGTCGTGCCATCGTTTATGCGGACAGCGTGACTGCCGTGTCGGCCCCCAGTTATCGTTTCTCCGACCATCCCGGACATGTCGCGCGCTTCCGGACTAGCCTCCGCAAAATTGGGCAGCTGCGTTGCGACATCCTCATCACTCCCCATCCCTCGGCCAGCAATCTTTATCCACGCCTGGCCGGGCAAATGCCGCTGGTGAACTCCCTCGCATGCGCAGATTACGCCGCAGCCGCATCCCGCAAACTGGACGAACGGCTGGCGGGTGAACGCGAGTGATGAACCGCCGCAGCGATGAAGCGACATCGAGCGAACGTCTGCAATGGGTGGATTGGAGAGTGTCCGAGTCTGGGGCGAAACTCAGTGAAACAGCCGCTACCGCCCGATCACGCTGCCGATCATGGCGATATTCTGCATTGCCGACAGGCCCCATTGCGCCGCATCGTTGGTCGAGCGTTCCGGGATTTCGTCGATCGGCTTGAGCACGGCGGCGCCCGCAACTCGTCGGATCGGTGGGTTGAGGCGGTCGGTGCTGCTGTCGCCCGCACCCAGGAACTCCTTCCAGGCGCGTTGGGCAAGTGCGGGGTCGCGGCGCTTGATCGCGGCATAGGCCGTGAAACGGGAATGGCCCTGGCGCAGTCCGCGGTTGGCGTCGCCGCGCTCACCTGTCTTCGCCTCAAACTCGGCTGGCGGGGCGTTGTAATATTGGCAATAATCGAGCCATGCCTCACGATAGGCGGGTGGCACGTCGAGCAATTCGAACAGCTCGGCATGCATTTCGAACACGCCGAAGGCCCCATTGAGGTGGCTTAGTGCGACCCGGTCGCTTCCTCCAACGAAGCGGCCGCTGGCGAGGTCGTAGGGTGCGCTGCCCTGGAACCATTGCTTCGGCAGCGCGCCGATCGAGTCCATCCCCGCCAGGATGCGGTCGCGCCAACGGGTGTCGCGGGTGCGTTCCCATTCGGTCAGCCAGGCGGCGATCAGCGAGCCCCACACGGTTCCGAACGACATGTTCACCTGGCCCGCCGGAAGCGGCGGCGGAACCGGGCGCGGCGGATTGCTCACGAACGGCACCTTGCGTTCGATCTGCACATTGAGCAGCGCGCGGTCGCTGTCGTTCAGCGCGCGCATCAAATCGCCGACGCGCTCGTCGCCGGTCAGATAATAATAGATGCGGCGGTAGGCGGCGTTGGAGATGCGCTGCTGCTTCGAACTGTCGCCCCAATGCTGGACGCCATGGCGCGTGCCGAGTCCCTTGAAGCGGCCGAGATGATAGACATCGACCTCGCCGGTGTGGCGGGTCATCGCCTCGGCCATGCGGAACACGTCGCCGCGACCGGTGCGGAGATAGCTGTACCACAACCATAAATCGGTCGAGAGCTCGCTATTGTCCCACGCGAAGCCGCCGATGTCATATTTCCAGACGTGACGGTCGCGATCGTAGCTGTGCATCACGTCGCCATAGTTCCAGAAGCCGTACCAGCGGCGCTGCTCGATTTGGCTAAGGTAATAATCGAGATCGGCCTTTGCCCGTTCCTCGATCCGCGCGAGCGTGGCGGTGGACGTATTTGGAAAGCTCCAGATCCCGAACATGCCGGCGTCGTGGATGCGCTTCGATCCGGCAATCAGGCGCGCGGGCTTCGACACCGTCGCGGCCATCTGCACCAGCCGTTCGCGCGTCGGCGTCGCGGGCACGGCCCAAAGGCGGAATTCGATTGTGCGGGCGACGCCGTGCGCGGTCCCGTAGCCGGGTTCATAATCCTCATAGGTAATGTCGAGGCCGAGGTTCTGCTCGTAATAGGAATCCATTCCCAGCCCGTCATGGTACATCCGCAGGTCCATCGCGGGCGCGCTGGGCGAGTGATACCAGATGGTGAAATTCGCCACGTCGGTCGCGGCATTGCGGATGTCGAGGCGGGTCGGGTTGAGCTGCCAGAAATTGGCCATGCCGAAGCCGACGCCACCCGAAGGACCGCCGACAAAGCCGAAGCCTGGGGCGCGGCCGGCGGTATCGACATCGATCCAGCCATGCCCGGGCTTGGTCCGCTTGGTGATCGCGAAGCCATCGGAATTGGGCTGCGACAAAGTAAAGTCGCCCCACGCCGGAATATATTGCAGCTCGCGCTGAACATTAAGCGGCATGCCTTCGGTCGAAGGGATGGCGACGCCAGCAATCTGTGCGTCGCGGAAAGGTCTTCCGGGGTCGCGGCGAAGGCCCGTCAGCGGCCGCACCGCCTCCGCCCACAGGCCTCCATCCTGTCCGGCGAAGCGGACGTGGCGATCGTGCGGCTGGTCGGTCATCGGCACTTCGCCGGTCAGCCCGAGGCCGCGGATGAAGCTGTTCGCGGGGTCGCCGTCGAAGATGAAGCTGTGGACAATGCGCACGGACTGGCTTCCGGCGTGGAAATAAAGCCGCGCGGTGAACGGGAGCCACGACTGGCTAGCACCCTTGTGCATGCCCTCGACCCGCACCACCGCGCGCACCGGCCCGCGTTGTTCGACGGTCGCCGCGCCGATCTCGCTCGTGAACGACTGGACGGCGGAGGCGCCGCTCTCATTGTCGGGCTTGTCCTGAGCGGTGGCGATCAGCGACACGTTGCGCAGCGTCTCACGCGAGCCATTCCGCGCCGACCGCAGGATCGCGCTTCCGCTCCGGCCGATCTGCCACAGTACGCCGCCCGCGCTGACTTCGATCCCACTTACGGACTCGCGGACGCTGACGGCTTGCGACGGCATGGATCCCCTGCCCTCGCGCAGGTCAAGCCGACCAGATCCGACGTTCGCGGGAATGGCGTGTCCGGTCCATTTGATCGAACCATCGGGCCACCAGGCGAGCGGCCAGGTCTGCATCGGCACCGCGCCATTGCCGTCGGCCATCTGATAGCCGCGCGTGCTATACTTTGTGCCGCGCGGCCACGGGTAGCCCCAGCTTTGCCCCTCGTGCGCAGCGGGCGCCGCGCCGTCGAGCCAGCGGATGTCGCTGGGAAGCACGGCAGGCCGTGCAGGCGCTGCGCTGCTTCCGGCGGGGACTGCGGCGAAACTCGCCCCTGCAGCGGTTCCGGCAAGAAAATGGCGGCGGCTAAGCTTAGGATTGGGCATAGACTCTCTCCCCGGCCGCTCGACGCCGGCCTTGTTCGGCAGTAAAGGCGAAATGGCAGGTGTCCGCAATAGTGGACGTGAGTCCATAATGTGGAATTTCGGGGAGCAGCGATGGGGATGCCAAGCCGAGTTCTGCTGGTTGGACCGGGGGCGGTCGGCGGAACCGTCGCGGCCTGGCTGGGCCATGCCGGCCATGCGGTGACGTTGGGGGTGCGGACGCCGTTCGACCGCCTGAAGGTCGAAACACCCGACGGACCGATCGAGGCGAATCCCAGGATCCTGTCGGACCCGCAAGCGGTGGGCGAGGTGGACTGGGTTCTGGTGGCGACCAAGACCTACGATGTCGACGCAGCCGCCAACTGGCTGGAACCGTTCAAGGACGGCGCGGCGCGCGTGGCGATCCTGCAAAATGGCGTCGAGCATCTGGCGCGCTTTGCCCCGTTCGTTCCGCGCGCGAGGCTGCTTCCGGTGATGGTCGATATCCCCGCCGAGCGCGACGCACCGGGCCGCATCCGCCAGCGCGGCAAAGGGATTATGCAGGTGCCGGCGGGTGCGGACGGACAGACATTCGCAGCGTTGTTCGACGGCACCGCGATCGAAGTGACCGAAGTTGCGGATTTCACGAGCGCCTTATGGCGCAAGCTGTGCATCAATGTCGCAGGGGCCGTCTCGGCGCTTGCCGACGAGCCTTCGGCGGTTGCATGTCGCGAACCTGCCGCCGACGTCATGCGCGGACTCGTCCGCGAATGCATCGCCGTCGGCCGCGCGGAAGGGGCCGAGCTCGATGACGACGTGGCGGACGCCGTCGTCCGCCACTATCGAAATGCGCCACCGGATTCGCTCAATTCGATGCACGCGGACCGGATTGCGGGACGGCGCATGGAATGGGACGCGCGCAACGGCGTGGTCTGTCGACGCGGCGGCGAGCATGGCATCGCCACCCCGGTCAGCGATACCGTTGCGGGATTGCTCGCCGCGATCGACGAGCGCGTGCGGAACTAGCTGCGTTTTACTGCAGATTGACGAAGGCGCCGCCGTCAACGAGCAAAGCGGCCCCGGTCACATATTTGGCGAGGTCGGAGGCCAGAAACACGATCGGCCCGGCGAGATCGTCCGGCTGCCCGAGGCGGCCAAGCGGAATGCGGCCTTCCATATATTCGCGCTTCTTCAGGTCGGCGAGGTCATCCTTGTTAATGTCGGTAAGGATGGTTCCGGGCAAAACCGAATTGCAGCGAATGCCATATTTGCCAAGCGCAATAGCGGTCGATTGCATGAGCGAATGGAGCGCGGCCTTGGTCGGCGTATAGTGGGTTTGAAACTCACCGCCGACCAGCGCCGAGATCGACGACACCGCGATGATCGCGCCGCCGTGGCCCTGCTTGACCATCTGGTTGGCGGCCGCCTGAACCATATAATAAGCGCCGTGGAAGTTGACGCGCTGGGTGCGCTCGAACGTCTCAACCGGCATGTCGAGGAATGCGTGAAACGGGCAGATGCCGGCATTGTTGACGAACACGTCGACCTTGCCGAGCTTGTCGACAGCGGCGGCGATAAAGTCTTTCGCCGTCTGCGGGTCGGACACATCGCCTTTCACATATATCGCCTGCTGACCGAGCGCTTCGATTTCGGCTACGCAGGATTCCGCGCCCACTACATCGCGCGAGAAGTTGATCGCGACATCGGCGCCATGCTGGGCCGCGCCGATTGCCGCAGCGCGACCGATGCCGGCGGACGCGCCTGTGATCAACAGGGTTTTGCCCTCGAGTAGCTTCACGCAGACCTCCTGAAACGTGCTATTTGACGCGGCGCGCGCGGTCCGTCGGCGGTTTGATTTCCGCGGTCCAGCCAAGTTCTGCGCTGATAGTTTCCGCAGCTCCACGCACATCCGCAGTCAGCGCCGCCATGCGCTCGTCGTTCATATATTGGGCAGCGCTGGACAGGCTAATTGCGGCCACGATCCGGCCACCGGCGTCGCGGATCGGGGCCGCGACGCAGCGGATCAGATCTTCGTTCTCTTCGAGATCGAAGGCATAGCCTTCTGACACATAATTCTTCATTCGCTTGAGCCAGGCATCATAATCACTCGAGCGCGGCGAACCCGACTGCTCGACTTTGAACAATTTGCTCCAGCTTGAATCGCTGTCATCGAGAAGCAGAGCCTTGCCCAGGCCGGTCGAGGTCAGCGGCTGGCGCTCGCCGATCCGGCTGCTGATATCAACACGGCGCTGGCCCGGAATCTTATCGAGATAGAGCGCGCGGTCACCTTCGCGCACCCCCAAGTGCACCGTATCTTCGGTGGCGAGCGCGAGCGCTTCGATATGCGGGCGTGCAAGCCGCACAACGTCGATTTCATCCTGGGCATTGAAGCCGAGCTGGATGAGCTTGGGGCCAAGGCTGTAGCCCATGCGCGGGATGAACGTCAGGTAACGGCGATCGACCAGCGCGCTTGCGAGCCGGTGCGTAGTCGAGCGGTTAAGGCCGAGGTTGCGGGCGAGATCCGCCAACGCGATCGGCCCCTCCGCCACCGCTTCCAACACGTCGAGACCGCGCAGCAAAGTCTGGCTGCCGCCGGACTGGCTGGGCTGATGATCGGCATCGGTTGGCCGTTTCTCGACTGCTGCTTCTACTCGTGCCATTTTCTCTGACGTCCCTCTGCGCGACCGATGCCCCGCGCGTCCCGTATCAAATAGTGAAACGCTTAGCCATGCTGGCCAACGCTTTTTCTTCCCCACAGATTTTCGTACTTCCATCCCGTCAAATCCTCGACGACGGCTCGCGCTTCCTCGCTCGACGGCGCCCGCTCGCCGCTGCGCAGGCGCTCGATTTCCGCCATCAGCACCGCGTGGGTGCGCGCGTTGAGGCGGAAGCGCCAGGACGCCAGCAGCCCCAGTAACATCACTAGGATCGGCCCAAGGACGAGCAACCAGGCGATGGTGGCGATAGCCTCTGGACTCTGCTGAAGAGTTTCGCCGGGCGGCGGCGAGACATAGCCGCCGAGGCCGACGATGTAGCCAGTGAGGACGATCGCGCCGGCCTGGGCCAACTTGCGCACCAGGGTCATGACCCCGGCAAAGATGCCTTCGCGGCGCTGGCCCGTGACGGCCTCGTCGACGTCGGGCAAATAATTGTAGACGCTCCAGGGCACGAAGTTGAGCGTCCCGCGGCCCAAACCAGCGAGAATGACCGGCACGAACAGCCAGAACAGGACCGTCGCGTTGAAGGTTTCGTTTGCCGGGTTCAGCCCGCTGAAGATGTTTGTCCCCAACGCGCTGACTCCCTCGCCGAAGCCCGCTGGACGCACGAGGTAAAAGGCGAGGAACAGCAGCAGCCCCGCAGAGAAGAAGCTGATGGCGATGCGGTAGGCGACCGTCGGCCCGGTCTTGATCACAATGCGGATGGCGATGATCACGGAGATCAGCTGCGCGATATACATCATCGTCATCAGCTGGGAGATGATTCCGGTCGCGCCCATCATCACCGTAACGACGAAGATCGGGAAGGCGGTGTTGGCGATGTCCTGCGAGATATAGCCGCCGAGATAGATCGACAGATGCTGGCGGAAGGCGCGGATGCGCAGTGTCGAGAACAGGTCACGAAACATGTTGAACGGGATCATGAGCAGCTTCTTGCCGCTCATCGGCTCGGGCCGGATCAGTTTCTCGTCCTCCGTATAGGGCCGCTCCCAGGTGAAGATCACCACGAGCAGGACGACCAGGCTGAAGATGCCGCCGAAGATCGCCGCCATGATGAAAAAGGTGTCGGGCGAGTCCTTGCCGAGCCGATCGATGATCATGGTCGGCAGATAGGAAGCGAGGATCGCGGAGCTTTGCGCAACGATCATCCGCGCGCCGGCGAACTTGGCCTTTTGGCCGTAATCCTTGGTCATTTCCGCCGCGAGCGTTTCCCACGGAATCAGGAACATCGTGTAGAGGAATTCGAAAAAGATGAAGGCCAGCAGATAATAAGTGAAGCTATGGCCGGTGACGAAAATGAGCATGAAGCTGGGCAGAAGCGGGATGGTCAGCATCAGGAAGATTTTGCGCCGGCCGATCTTCCTGCCTATCCACGTATAGCGGAGATTGTCCGACACATAGCCGATCAGCGGGCAGGTAACGGCCTCGATCAGCCGCGGCAGACCCAGGATCAGGCCCGCCTCGATCGGGGACAGTCCGCAAAAGGTAGTAAAGAAATAGAACAACCAGCCGGTGATGACCGCCTGCGCGCCGGCGCCCAACATGTCGCCTGAGCCCCAGCCCCAATAATTGTACCAGCGCGGCTGGCGCGGCGCTGTGGCGGTCGCCATTTCGAACCCCTCCCGACTCCCTAGCGGAGCATCATATTCTGATTAGCTATCACGAAATGTGAAACATTCAAACGCCGGCTCTTGGGCTTATTCGGTCGCCGGCACAAAGCGAACCGCCTCAATCAACACCCCGCCTCCCGGCGCGGAAATCTCGATCGAGCGTCGTCCCCCGTCGAGGACAATCGGAAGGTCGGCAGAAATGCGATTGTCGAGCACTGCCTGCTCCCAGGCACCATCGCCCGTTTTGCGCGCAACGGAGAGCGGAATTCGTCGACCATCCACGATCACCTCCATCAGCAAGGGCTCGCCATCGCGGTCGGCGTAGGTGGGGATTAGATCAACCACGGCTTTCCAGCGTCCCGGTGCAAGCTCGACATCACCTGTGCCGCGCACCGGCTGGTCCGTGCGTGAACCCAGTGTCATTCCGTCACGGCCCAGGGCGGCAACCTGTCGCCAATTGCCGCGAACCGCCTGGAGATTGAGCGACACGGCTTTGGCGGTCCGTGCTGGCTCCCGCCTCGCCGCCCCGCTCCCAGGCTGCGCCGGTAGAACCGGCGGCATCGCACGGAACGACTTCCATTGGCCGTCGGCGGGCTCGACCGCCATCAGCCCGCGCCACTTGCCACCACCTAGCGCATCATAGTGCGACGTCAGCGCCACGATGCGCGCATAAGCGGCGTGGGCCTGCCCCGCCCGGCGCAGCGCTTCGGGCAGATCGCCATCGCGCAGTTCATCATGAGCCTCGGCTTCGAAGAAACGCCGGTTCGCTTCGGCCGCCGCTTCGACGGGATAGCCGAGGAGCTGAAAAAATGCCTCGCGCCGCTCCGACCCGATTCTCTCGCCGATCGGCTGCAGCCGCGCCAGATTGGCGTCGAACTGGCTAAGCCGCAGGTCTGCTTCGGGAAGCGTCAGTGGGCTCGGCCGAGGTTTTTGGCCCGAGAGCCACCACTGCAGATGCTCGGGCCGGCGAATGAAGTTGAGACGGTGATGCTCCGCGAGCACTCCCGCGATTTCGCGCGACTGTCCGGCGTCCACATTCGCGGCGGCCCAGCGCCGCACAAAGCCGTCCACTCCAAGCGCCCGCGTGCCCGGCACATCCCAAGCGAGCGACAGGAAGTAATCCGTCGCAAGTTCCGCTGGTTTGATGTCGCCAACATTGGCGATCCACATCCGGTCGGCGCCAAGATCGAACGCGCGCCCCATCTCTTCGGCGATCAGCGCAGGCGGGGTGGTCGACAGCCACAGATAAGATAGTGGCGCGCCGAGATAGGACAGGTGATAATAGACACCCGACCCGCCGCTGCGCTTGCGTTCGGCCGGCGACGGAAAGCGCCGGATGTAGCCGAAATTGTCGTCCGGCCACAGGAGCGTGACATCGTCGGGTACGCTGAGGCCGGCGCGATAGATATCTAGCACCTCCTTATAGGGCGTGAACACCTGCGGGACGGACTCAACCTGCGCAGAGACATGGCGGCCGATCATCGCGCGCTGATCGGCGAAGATGCTTTCCAGCAAGCGCCGCCGCGTTGGCATGTCGGAAGCGCCCTGCATCCCGCTATCGTGGATGCCGCGCATCCCGAGCGTGAAAATATTCTCGTAGCGCGCGTTGGTGCGCACCCGCGCTTCCCAATAAGCGCGGACCGCATCGGGCTTCATGCCATAGTCGAAGTCGTGGCTGTCGGCGGTCCACTCGCGCACATTGTTGCGCAGCATCGGCTCGGCGTGGGACGAGCCCATCACAATTCCGTAGCGGTCCGCCAGCTTGGCGTTTTCGGGGGTCGCGTTGAAGGCCGGGCTGATCTTGTGCATCGCTGGCCACAGCGTGTTGGCCTTGAGCCGCAGCAGCAGTTCGAACACCTTGGCGTAGGTCTTGGATCCCATGCCGGCCGTACCGGGCTCGAAGGTGGTCGCGGACCAGGGCGTCAGGCCCCAATCTTCGTCGTTGATGAAGATGCCGCGATATTTGACCGACGGCGGCCCAAAGCGCTGCGTGCCCGCGCGGACGTAGAGCTGCGGCTGGCGCAGCGGCGCTACGTCGGCCCACCAATGCCACGGCGACACGCCAATCGCGCGCGACAATTCGTAGATGCCGTAGGCCGTGCCGCGCCGGTCGCTGCCGGCAATGACCAGCGCGCGTGGAACGCCGGGCGCGGGCCGCTCAACGGTGGCGATGACGAAGCTTTCCCACCGGCCGTTAAGCGCGGCGACGCTGAGTTTGCCGCTTGAAGCGAGCCGGTCGATCACGGGATTGCGGCCGAGCGTTCCGGCCCAGATTTGCATGCCGCCACTGCCACTCGCGCCCATCACGCGACGCAGGTCGCGGCGGAGGTCGTCCGCGGCGATCTGCACCACTTCGTGATCGGTCGGTGCTGTCACAACGCCTGCACCAGCCAGCGCGACGCCGCCGCCGCGCGACGGGCGCGCCTCGATCCAATCCGCAAGCTGGGCGCTGGCGGGAACAGCGAGGAACAGCGCGAGCGCAAGCGCCCACGCCGCCCGCACCAGCATCAGATGTAGGTCCGCAGAAGTTCGCCCAACGCGCACATGGCGAGACTTTGGCCATAGGGCATGGAGGTCAGGCGGATGTCGCGATAGCCTTGCAAATCGTCGAACACCGGGGTGCCGAACGACACCTGCTGAAGCTCGCCCTTCTCGTCGATATTCGCGAGCACGGCCTTCACCGCGCGAATACCGACCTGCTCATATTCGCGCGGCAGATAGCCTTTGCGTACCGATTTCAGGATGCCATAGGCGAAACCCGCCGCTGCCGAGGCCTCGAGATAGCTCGATGGATCGTCGATCAATGTGTGCCACAGACCGCTTTCGTCCTGATATTGGGCGAGCGCCTTCACCTGCGCTGCGAGCGCGTCGATCAGGAAGGTGCGGAATGCGTCGCCCGGCTCAAGATCGAGGATCTCGATGATCTCGGGAATGGCGATTGTCACCCAGCAATTGCCCCGCGCCCACAAGGCATTCGCGAAATGGTGCCGCTCGAGGAAGGTCCAGCCGTGGAACCACAGCCCGGTCTTGCGGTCGGCGAGATATTTGATGTGGACCAGGAACTGGCGCTTGGCCTCCTCGACATAATGCGGGCGGTCGAGCAGCAGCCCGATCTTGGCCAGCGGAAGCACGCTCATCATCAGCGTGTCGTCCCACATCTCACCCGGATTCTCGTCGTTGAAAACGATGTGCTGGAAGCCGCCTTCCTCCGTTTTCGGCAGCCCGTCGGGGGCCATCAGCCATTCAGCCCAGGTGTCCAGATAAGGGATGTAGCGCGGGTCGTATTCCTGCTCGTAGAGGTAAGCGAGCGTGATGAACGGCGCCATCGTGTTGATGTTCTTGGTCGGCGTGCCTTCGGCGAAGCGATCCTCGAACCATTGCTTGATGATGGCGAGCACCTTGGCGTCGCCGGTCTGCTCATAATAGCACCACATGCCGAACAGGCCGACGCCGTGGGTCCATTCCCAGCCGGCCCAGCCCTTGGTGTCGATGATCCGGCCATCGTCGAGGTGAAGCAGGAACTCGCCCGTCTCGTCCTTGATGTTGACGAGATTGTCGATCAGCAGGTCGATCGCGTCAATGACGGTCTTGCGCGGAATATCGTGATTCAATGCGGCCATTTGCTGCACCCTGCTGCGTAAAAGTTGGACAAATCTAAACTCCGTGCAGGCTCGTGAAAGCAAGCACCAGATCGAGCCATGGATATGGCTTGCCATCCGCCCCCGGCGGCGGGAAACCGTGCCCCCCGCGTTCGAAGATCATCAGTTCCGAGGGCACCTTGGCCTTCTGCAAAGCGTCGAACATGGCGAGGCTGTTGGCCACGGGCACGCTCGGATCATCCGCCGGATGCCCGATGAAAGTCGGCGGCATGTCGCGCGGAAGATCGGCATCGGCGGAATAGGTTCGCGCCCCGACGGGATCCGCGCCCTCCCCGAGCAGCTCGCGCCGCGATTGGCCGTGCGTTGCGGGACCGTCCATTTTGATCACCGGGAAGAACAGGCCGAGCGCGGTCGGGCGCGCCGACAGCCGGTCCACCGCATCGACCGGGCGATAGGTGGTCAGGCCGTGACGACTGCCAAGGCGGGCCGCGAGATGGCCGCCAGCGGAGAAGCCGAGCGCCGCGACACGTGTCGGATCGAAGCCAAGTCCCGCGGCACGCGAGCGGATTAAGCGCATGGCCCGCTGCGCGTCCTGCAACGGTGTGTCGGGTCCGGCCGCCCAGCGGTCGTGAGGCAGACGATATTTGAGATCGAACGCCGTAAATCCGCGCTTGGCGAGGTTCGCGGCAATGCCGGATCCCGCGCGCTCCAGCGCCACGCGGGCATAGCCTCCGCCGGGGATAACGAGCACCGCAGCGCCGTTAGGCTTGGCCGGTCGCGTGACGATCAGCGTCGGCCTTGCGACATGAGTCCAGGCGATGTCGTTGGGCTGGTCCTTAGTTTTGCGGAAGACGAACTCGTCGCGCACCGTCAGGCCTTCGCCGCCCGGCGCTGATCCGGGCCACAGCGCCCATTCCCTCGCTTCGGATGCCGCGTGCACCCTCGGTGCCATTGCAAGCGCAGAAGCGCCGACGATCAGGCTGCGGCGGTCGATGGTCACTGCGCAGGCTTTCCTTTCATGAAGATATCCCAGTTCGCCACATCCGCCGCCGCAGGCGCTGGAACGGAAGGGACAAGCAGGTCGCGGAGTGGGAGATCGGTCCCCCTTATGCCCTCGGCCACGGCCCGCGCGAGCAGGTAAGCGCCTCCGGGTCCGTGGTGGGTCCGATCACTGGGATTTCCGAACAGGAGCAGCACCCGTTCCGGCCCCAGCGCTTCGTACAGGCGGATGCTTTCGGCGTTGAGGTCGACAAGCGACACCTTTTGCTCGGCCGCAACTGCCCGCACCGCTTCCGCATATTCCTTGAGCGTCGGACGGACCTTGCCATCGGCCGTCATCTGCGCCCGCTCGGGGGAAGTGACGAGGATCGGCGTCGCGCCGCGCAGCCGCACTTCGGCGATATAAGCGTTGAGATAGGCGCGATAGGTGCTGGTGGCGGCAGCGAAGGTCTGCGGCCAATTGGCCTTCTGGTCGTTGTGGCCAAACTGGATCAGTGCATAATCACCGGGCCGCAATCGGCTCAGCACCTTGTCGAGCCGCCCTTCCGCCAGGAACGACTTCAGCGTTTCCCCGGACTCCGCGTGATTGGCGACCACCGCGTCCGGGCCGACGAAGATCGGCAGCATTTGCCCCCAGCTGGCGAGCACGCCTTCCCTTTGGTTGGTGACGGTCGAATCGCCCATCAGGAAGATCGCCGGTGCCGAGACCGGCTCGATCCTCACCGAGGTGACCGCCGGGCGCGCTCCGCCGAACGTCAGCGTCAGCCTGTCGTCCCAGTCCAGCGAACCAATTTCGCGCGACTTGAGCCCGACACTATCCTTGCCCGGCGCATTTTCGGGCGGAGCGGCAAGCTTGGGATGTTTGAGGTGCACGAGAAAGCTGCGCCGGACGATCCCGCGCGACGTCTTCAGCCGGTCGATCATCAGCCGCCGCGATTCCGCGAGCACAGTCGTTTCGCTCGGCCGCCGCCCGTCGCCGAATGCGAGAGTGACCCGATAATTGCCTTCGGGCAGCGCCACCGAAAATTGGTCCGCGCGGCCGGCCTCGAAGCCGAAGCGCCCGTCATAAGCTTGCCCGGCGGCCACGTCGGTCCCACCGGCGAGCTTCGGACCGGCAACGCGGAACAACATGGGGGGCATCGTCTCGTCCTTGCAGCGGGAATGGCCGAGCGGCGCGGTGACCGTAAGCGCTGGCCGCTGCGCAAGCACGTGCGACGACACCGGCAACCTTAGCCGCGCAAGTTCGCCCGCGATGATGTTGGCGACGCCGCGCGCGCCCCACTCGCTGAAGTGCGTATCGTCCGCGACGGGAGCTTGAAAGCCCGGCAACACGCCGCCGGGATAGTGCAGGAATAACGCTTTGGACCGTTCTTGGCCGGTCCGCTCGACCCATCGTCCCGACAGCTGCTCCAGATCGATGAGCGGCGTGCGGGTCTGCGTGGCAACCTCGCGCACCGCGCCCGAATAAGCCGGGAAACTCGCAACCACTTTACCGTCGACGAATTTGCGCTGCGTGACAGGCGTCAGCAGCACTGGCCGCGCGCCCTTTTGCACCGCCACGTCGATGTAGCGCCGCAAATTGGTCTTGTAGTCGGCAACACTGGTGTAGCGCTCCGGCTTGGGGTTCTGGTCGTTGTGCCCGAACTGGATCAGCAGAGTGTCGTCGGCACTTATGTCCTGCGCGATCTTGTCGAGCCGCCCCTCGTTGATGAATGACCGCGTACTGCGCCCGCCGATCGCGCGGTTCTCGACCGTCACCTGATCGTCGAAGGCGCAGGGCAGCATCGCCCCCCAGCCCTGCTGCGGATATTTGTCGGCTCCGTAGGTCTGCGCGGTGGAATCGCTGGCGATGAAGATTCGCGACGGCGCGGCCACGGCCGACTGCGCGAACAATGCCGTGGCAACTAATACAATTTTCTTCATTTCGCCGCCGGCGTGGCAGGCGCGGGAACCATGCCGACGGGCAGCCCACCCTTGACGTTGCGCATGGTCACCAGCCGCACCTCTTCAATTGTATTGGCGGGATTGCCGTCGGAGGTCACCGCCAGCGCGAGGGTGTTGGGGCCGCGATGATTGAGAATACCCTCGGGGATCGGGAAGACGCGCTGTGGCCCGACATGAGCGATGAACTGGCCCATGTTCCAGCCGTTGACGAACATCAGCACGCGATATTGGCGGTCGGATCGGGGCTTGCTGGTGTCGCCGAAAGCGATGCCGATGGTCGCGTCCTGACCCTTGGGCACATTGAGGTCGAAACCGGTGCGCAGCCAGCTAGTCCCGGCCTGCGGACGAGCGCTCGCCAGCGTGGTCGCCACCCAGCGCGAATCATCGAAGCCTGGCAAATGCCAACCGTTCCGCTCGCCAAACAAGCCGCCATTGTTGACGATCCCGCGCACGGGATCGGCGATCTCCTCGCCGCCTGAATTCCCCTGGATTTTCCAGGCGATCGGCACTGCGAAGCCGCCTCCCGTCCGGCTCTCAATCGAAGCGGACACCAGCCCGCGCGTTTCCTTATGGAATTCGTCCGCGTCCAGATCCCAATTATGTCCGTTGTTGCGGATCATCACGGACAGCACATGCTCGCCGGAACCGCGCGCCTCAGCTGGCAGGTCGAAGGTCGCGACCCCCGTCGTGATCGGACGCGGCAATCCGCCGGCGAGCTCATGCTGGCCGATGAAACGACCATCGAGCCACAGCTGCAGCACGCTGACGGCGCCGCCGCCATAATGGATCGTAAGACGCTGCGCCTGCGCCTCGCCCTGGAAGCGACCGCGATACCAGACATCCCCGTGATGAAAACCATAAGCGTCCATGCCGAGGTTCGGCTGACCGTCCGGCGGGCGCACCGTCGCTGTGTTGGTCGCGCCCGATGCCGTGATCCAGCCGCTGTCGTCGAAACCCGGCTGCGCTTCGGGAGAACCCGCCGCGCTGCGCCAGTTGGTCAGTCCCGGAAGCGCAAAATTCACCGGTCCGGAAAGCGGCGCTCTGCTCAACATGCTGCCGCTTCGCGTGCGTTGCAGCGCCACAGATTGGCCGTTCCAGCTGCCCGAGCGCACCGAAGCGGGTGCCCAAATCTCCAGGGGAACGGCAGTCGATGTGTCGCCGGTCAGAAAAACTCGCCCGCCTTTAACGGTTGCGGTGCGAACGAGTGCAGGACCGCGCTGAAGCACCGATCCCGCAGCCGTTTCCTGCTGCCAGAAGCTCGTGCCCTGATCCTCATCCGCAAGCAGCAGCAAGAGCGGCCTGCGTCCACCGCCGCTGATGCGGACGCGCGCAAGCCCGTCGTGATCATAGTTGAGCCGCAAATCCCCCTTGGTCGCGTCGAACTGGCTGCTCACCGCCCCTTCGAGCACGGTCACCTGCGGCGCGCTCGCATAACGGAGCAC
>JBDSZD010000009.1:0-10525 GCA_039925325.1 Sphingomicrobium sp. | reverse complement strand
GTGCTCGACGCGGGCGCGCTCGCAGCGTTGCGGAAGGGCAAAAGCCTGCTTCCGGCTGGGATCAAAAATGTTACGGGCGACTTCTCCAAAGGCGCGTGTGTGTCCGTGCTCAACGAAGATAGCCAAGAAGTCGCGCGTGGAATGGCGGCTTACTCCGCTCGCGACATCGTCCTGATCAAGGGGTTGCCGAGCGAGCGTATCGAGGAATGCCTAGGTTTTCGTGGTCCCGACGAAGTGATCCACCGCAATGATCTGGTGCTGATATGATCGAAGATTTGATGCAGCTTGGCCAAAACGCGAAGGCGGCGGCGAACCAGCTGCGAATCCTCCCGGCCGAGGTGCGTTCCGAAGGCATTCGCGCCATGGCGCGGCAGGTGCGCCTCGCCGAGGCGGAGATCATCGCCGCCAACGCAGCGGACATGGCCAAGGCCACGCAGAACCTCGACCGGCTGATGCTCGACAGCCAGCGGGTGCGGGCCATCGCCGATGCATTGGATGAAATCGCCGATCTGCCCGATCCGGTGGGCGAGGAGATTGCCCGCTGGACCCGGCCCAATGGGCTCGACATCGCCCGCGTCCGCACCCCGATCGGCGTGATCGGCATGATCTACGAAAGCCGGCCGAATGTCACAGCCGACGCGGCGGCGATCTGCGTGCGGTCGGGCAATGCCATCATCCTGCGTTCCGGGTCGGATGCGCTGGGCAGCGCGCGGGCAATCTATCGTGCGCTCGTCGCAGGGCTCGCAGAAGCCGGACTGCCGGTCGATGCAGTGCAATTGATCGACACACCCGATCGCGCGGCGGTCTCCGAACTGCTCGGCGGGCTCGGCGGAACGGTCGATCTGGTGATTCCGCGCGGCGGCAAGGGGCTGGTCGAGCGGGTACAGCGCGATGCCAAGGTGCCGACGCTCAGCCATCTCGAAGGCGTGTGCCACACCTATGTTCACGCGGGCGCGGATTCGGACAAAGCGGTCAGCATCGTCCGCAACGCGAAGATGCGGCGTGTAGGGATATGCGGCGCGACCGAGTGCCTGCTGATCGATGCAGCCGTGGCCGAAGCGCTTCTGCCACGCATTGCCCACGAACTCGACGGCTGCGAGCTGCGTGGCGATGAGCGAGCGCGGGCCATCGTGCCGATGGAAGCCGCCAGCGACGACGATTGGGGCAAGGAATATCTCGCCCCCACCCTCGCCGTCCGCGTCGTCGATGGGCTGGACCAGGCGATTGCCCATATCGGCCGCTTCGGCACCGCCCACACCGACGCGATCGTCACCGAGGATGAAATCGCCGCCGAGACCTTTTTGAACGAAGTCGACAGCGCCATTGTCATCTGGAACGCGTCCACCCAGTTCGCCGACGGCGGCGAATTTGGCTTCGGCGCGGAGATCGGGATTGCGACGGGCAAGATGCATGCGCGCGGGCCGGTGGGGCCGGAACAGCTGACGAGCTTTCATTATGTGGTGCGGGGGAATGGGCAAGTTCGGCCGTAGGCGCTCTAGTCGGGGCCTGTTGTAATTTTGTGTCGATTGGGGTCCCACGGGGAAATTAGCTGACGGTCCGCTGTTCGTCCCATTGCGGACGTTGCAACAGGACGCTGCGGTCAAGCCCATTGCGGGCGCACAAGCCGACCAGTACTTCTTGAACAAGCTGCTTGGGGGCAAAGGGGGAGACGGATTTTGGGCTTGAGGACATGCTTCGCGCTGCTGCTCCTTTTCGGGGTGCACCAAGCGGCACTTGCTTCGACGTCCGTGTTCGAAAGCAAGCCTGATGATCCCCAAGCCATTGTCCTGAAGGCCGCCGGTGATGGGAGCGCGGATGACAGCGACTTGATTCAAGCCGCGATCGATAAAGCCGGGAAAGATCGCAAGGGCGGGATCGTTTTCGTTCCGTCCGGCCGATACCGGATTAGCAAGACGATCTTCGTCCGCTCCGCCGTTCGCATCTTCGGATTCGGGCCAACCCGACCGGTGTTTGTGCTCGGGCCGAACACTCCGGGCTTCACCTCCGGCGCGGCGACCATGTTCAGCTTCACCGGGGAGGATCAGTATACTGTCGGCCAAGCGGCAGTCCCACCGCCCACCAGCGTCCCGGCAAACCCGAAGATCATCGATGCAACGTCGAGCACATTCTACACCACAATGGCTAACGTCGATATCGAGATTGGCGAAGGCAACGCCGGTGCGACTGGCGTCCGCAACCGCTCCGCGCAGCATTCCTACCTCAGCCACATCGATTTCCGAATCGGTTCCGGCCTTGCCGGCATCTACCAGGTTGGCAATTACGGCCAGAACCTGCGCTTCATCGGCGGCCGATACGGGATCCTCACGGAGAAGACTTCGCCCGCTTGGCAATACACGCTCGTGGATTCGGAGTTCGAGGGTCAGCGCGACGCCGCCATCCGGGAGCACGAGGCCGCACTGACAATGGTCAACGTAGCGATCCGCAACACCCCTGTGGGTATTGAGATCGACCGGGGTTACGGCGACTCGCTGTGGGGCAAGGATGTGCGTTTCGAGAACGTCTCGCGCGCAGGCATCATCATCAGCAATGAGGGTAATGTCTACACGCAGGTCGGATTCGACAACGCAGTGGCAACCAACACCCCCGTTTTTGCCTGGTTCCGTGACAGCGGCCGAGCAGTCAAAGCGCCCGGCGGTCATTATCGTGTGAAGTCGTTCAGTTATGGGCTGACCTTGCCGTCTGTCGGCGAAATGGGCCGGTATGAAACCCGCGCCGACGTGGAAGCTTTACGCACGGTGCCGCCGCGACCGATCCGGGCGGTTCGCCTGCTGCCACCCGTTCAGAACTGGGTGAACGTGCGCAGTCTTGGGGTGAAAGGCGACGATAAGACGGATGATACCGCAGCATTGCAGCGCGCCATCAACGCGCACCGCGTGCTCTATTTGCCAAGCGGGCGCTACCGGGTCAGCGAAACGATCAAGCTTAGGCCAGATACGGTCCTGATCGCACTCCACCCCAGCCTGACGCACATTTACCTGCCAGACGCAGCGCCTGCCTTCATGGGTATCGGCGCGCCAAAGGGCATCGTCGAGAGCGCACGCGGCGGTTCGGCCGTCTTGTCGGGTGTTGGCCTGTGGACCGGAACGCTAAACATGCGGGCATCTGCTTTGATCTGGAAAGCCGGCCCAAATTCGCTCGTTGAGGACGTGAAGATTCAGGGTGGCGGCGGCACCTATCTGGGGCCGGGCAGCAGAAAGATCGAAAATGATCCGAAGCAGCGGTGGGACTTCCAAGGGCCAAGCATCTGGGTGACCGATGGCGGCGGCGGGACGTTCACCAATATCTGGTCGCCAAATACATTCGCTCGGACGGGCTTTTACGTGTCGAACACTACGACCCTGGGCAATGTTTATCAGCTCTCGGCTGAGCACCACGTGCGCAACGAGATCGTGCTTGATGGCGTAGAAAATTGGGAGTTCCTTGCGCCGCAGACGGAGCAAGAAGTTCGCGACGGCCTTGATGCCATATCGATGGAAGTTCGCAACTCGCGAAATGTCCTTTTCGCCAATTATCACGGCTATCGAGTGACCCGAACGCTGAAACCGGCGGCGGTCGCCGTGAAGCTCTATAATTCGGGCGACATCCGCTTTCGCAATGTCCACGTGAACGCCGAGAGCGGGTTCCAGAGCTGCGACTATCGCGGCTGTGGGACTTATACGCGCGCGAGCAAATTTCCGTTTGAGAATGCGATCTGGGACGTGACTCGCCGGCAGGAAGTTCGGGAGCGGGAATTTGCCGTTCTCAACATTCCGCAGGTTGGTGCCGCTGCCGCGCCAATCCCAGAACCTACTTCGAGACTGCAGAAGCTAGAGACGGGCTTCTACTCGATCGGAGGCGGCGCCGTGGATAGCAGGGGTCGCGTCTACTTCGTTGAGAAGCATTTCAACCGCATTTACCGCTGGTCGGGGGACAAAGGCCTGGAACTGATCGCCGATGCGCCGGTGGAGCCCGCCAACCTTGCCGTCGACAGATCTGGAAACCTTTTGGTGCTTTCGCACTTGGGCCGCGATTCCTCTGTTTACAGTCTTGATCCCGCTCGTCCGCAGGAGGTGCGGCTAATCGAGCCGACCCTCACCCGTCCCCGCCCGACTGCACGGACTTTGTTGCCGGGGAATATTTGGATAAATGGTGAGTTTCGTGATCGGCTGAACCCCCAGACTTATGAGTTCACAACGCTTGCGGAGATGTTCGCTGCGAGCGTGGGGCAGGCGAAGGACAAGGAGTATGTCTCACCGGACGGTAGCCTGGTGCTCCCCCAATTTCGGGTTTGGAACCAGGGCGCGCTCGATCATACGGGATGGCGCTGGTCCGACAGTCTCGACACCAACGGGTTTGTAACGGGCCAGCTTGGAGACCGGGTGTTTGTGACAAACAGTTCCGAGAACAAGACCTATAGCGGCGTTATTGGAAAAGGCGGAAGCCTTGCCGACCTCAGAGTCCTCGCAAACCGCGGCGGCGAGTCGGTTGCTCAAGGACCCGACGGTCGAGTCTACGTGGCAAACGGTCACATTCACATTTACGGCGCCGACGGCTCCGAGCAGGGCCGGATCGAGGTTCCAGAACGGCCGTTGCAATTGCTTTTTGGCGGCGAAGACAAAAAGACGTTGTTCATAATCACTCATCGTTCGCTTTACGCGACCGCCGTCCCTGCACACGCCAAGCATTGACGCAACGTCACCGAGGATGAAGTCGCCGCCGAGACCTTCCTGAACGAGGTCGACAGCGCCATCGTGATGTGGAACGCCTCGACCCAGTTCGCCAACGGCAAGGATCACGCGCGCGGCCCGGTCGGGCCGGAACAGTTGACGAGCTTCCATTATGTGGTGCGGGGGAACGGGCAGGTGCGGGCTTAGGCTGCGATCAATGCACCCGGCGGGGGTCAACGCTCCACGTCGCCTTCGACCCCAAGTCCGCAAACGGCCCGGAAATCCTGGCCGATCCGGCGGGCTTTCCCAACAGGTCGAGGTCCGCGACCGCCGCTCTGGCTCGCGGAAGTGGTGACTGCGTCGAAGCGGTCAGTCTGAGGCTTGCCGCGTCGAAAGCGATCTGTCCCCCGGTCAGCACAGAGCTTCGATCCCAGCCATAGGTCCTGCGCCAAGCGTCCAAATCGCTATATTGAATCCGGCGCCAAGCTTCCGGATCGGGCTGGGTCACTCCTTCCAACAGCCCCTGAAACGTGGGCGGCATGTTGACGTAGGCATTAGCGTTGGACCGGTTGTTCCTGCTCAAGAAGACGATCCCGACCTTGCAGTCGGCGAAGATGTTGCCGGTGACCGCATTGCCTTCAGATCGGGGCTGCCTCCGGTCCGGTCGGACGATGGTGAATATGCCGGCATTGTCGCAGCGGCCGATGAGGTTGTGTGCGATGGTCAAATTGCTGCTGGCATTGATGAAAATCCCGGAGCCTGCGCATCCCCGCTGACCAGGCGTCCCCGGTTCGGCGTTGCGAACATTCCAGACGATGTTGTTGTCGATCATGTTCCTGCCCGCCGTCATTTCAAAGTGGACGGCGGCGGATACCGTCTGGATGTCAGCGAAGACGTTCTGCGTCACCCGGCAGTTTTCATTGTTCACGTCCCACCAGGCGCCGTTGCCGTGGCGAATGTGGCGGATGACGTTCCGGCGGAACATCATGTCCTTTGCACGATGGAACTTGGCGGCGGCGGCTTCCCACCCACGCTCGGCATCGGCCCAGCCGCACCATTCGATGAGATTGTCCTCGATCAGCACTCCTGACGTGCCCATCCCGCCGAGGCCCGAGACACCGCAGAAGCGGATCGTATTGCCGCGAATCACGATCGACTGGCCCGGCCTTTCCGCGCCCGCGCTGGTCCCGTCGAAGCCGATCGCCAGCCCGAGCCCGTTGGCCCATTCCAGCACATTGTCTTCCAGCACCCAATGATCGCCGCCGGCGAGCGAGATCATGCCGTTCTGCGGGAATGGATAGGCATTGCCGGCGTGCTGGAATGTCAGGCCCTTGACCCTGATGAAGCTGAGCCCGGCACGCGCTGGCACAAACGCCTGCTGCCGCGTCGCGATTTCGATCGCGCGGTCCTGCGGAGTGCCGGACGCAAGCCTGACGTAAAGGGCGGTCCCGGAATTTTCAGTCCAGAAACGCGAGGTGGGCGCACCCCCTACCTCCTGCATGATCGGGCCGCCGCGACGCCGCGCGGGCATTCCGTTACGGGGTGTCGCGGGACGCGCATAGTCCGGCGCCGGCGGCAGGTCGGCGGTCCACAATTCGCGAAGCTGCTCCATCGGTTCGAGCGGCTGCCCGTCAACGAACACCAGGCCGCGCCGGCGGAGATACGGCCCAAGGTCGACCCTGGTCGGATCGAGCCAGCCCCATGACCCCATCATGCTGGGCAAGGCGAAGGGATTGTAGGCGTCCGGGAACAACGCTCCGGACAAATCGTGCCGCCACACCGTGACGTCCGTCGGCGCGGGGCTATTGTTGCCTGGAAAAGCCGGAAACTCGGCCCGCTGCCAGCCACCGGAAAGGACCTCCGACCCGCGGATGAAGACATTCGCTCCCGGCGCCGCTTCATAGCTGATCATCTGCGAGGGGCCCGTGCCTCCGCGCGCCGGCCGAACGCACTCGCGATAAAGGCCGCTGGCAATGACCACCCGCTCGCCGGGCTGGAGCAGCTTCGCCGCTCGACCGATCGTTCGGAAAGGACGCGACTGGTCGCCCGGTCCATTGTCGTCGGCGTTCGCCGCCCGATTGTCGACGTAATAGGTGCGCGCGAAGGTCAGCGGTTGCTCCCACCGCGCAAAGGGGGTGCCGTCCGGCAGCCGGTCGTTGGAAGCCGCCTCCCGATGGCCACGCGGCGCGGCCACCGAAGCTCGTGTCGCGCACAGGCCGGAAAGGCTGCCAGTCCCGGCAACACAGGCCGCCCTCGTAAGGAAATCGCGACGGTCAACCCTGGGATACTCCGCCCCTGCCTGACGCTCGGTTTGCAATTCCTCGCCGCGCTCGTTCACCCGCTATCCCCCAAGTCCATGCCGACATCCATCCGTTGCAGGCCCGATCAGGTCAACACATCTTGTAGTGGAGCGAACCGAGCGCTCGCCGCGGATCGGTGCAGAGATGTGCATTGTTCGAGAAGGCGTTCGGAATCCCCGCCGACACGATGCTGAGGATCCAGACCGCGCACGATCTTGCACAAGCCCGGGAGCATGGATCGGACATCAAGGTTGAACGTCTGGAGTTCGCCTAAGGGGGAGATCGGGCAGATGCGCGGCTGAGCTTCGCGGATCGGCGGGCCGAAGGTCACAATGTTCACGTTCCATTGGGTGACAGCGGGGGGTCCTCCACTTCCTCCACTTCGATGCAGAGGCTTGCAATCAAAGCGAATATCGGTCGGAGCAGGCACCTAGGACCCGGCGCATATGTGCGACCTTTAGCGCCGGACTGACGCACCAAGCATCAAACTGGCGTGGCAGAGATCGACGGTGCGAAAGAGCCGACGGAGCGACTCCGCAATCCACGGCGTGACAGACGAAATCCTACTTTGAAAGATATGCGCTCGGGCGGGCTGGAAGATTATCCAGGCTCTCATGCAGCCCCTCGGGACGTTGGCAATTTGGACCCTATTGGTCCGCTGTAAGCATAATTTATGGCCGTCTGCTTTCGACCCATTGCGGACGTCGCTAGACACCAACCGCTCGCCCGGTAGCAGACAATAGCGCGCGTGCGGTGCTGCAAAACCCAGGGTCAGTCGGGACGTTCAATCCAATTTCGACGGAGTTATTGCAACATATTGCGCAATATGTTGTAAGTGACGCTTCCACCATGGGGTAAATCAAGAATGCGTAATCGACTGGCACTGTTTTCGATGCTCCCGGGGCTGTCGTTGTTTTGGGCGACAGGCGCTGTTGCCGGCGCGCCGAACATTTCACCGACCGAAAAGGCCGCGATTATCGCGTCGCTCAACAGCACATTGAAGGCGAACTATGTTTTTCCGGACATCACCCGGAAGGTTGCGCCCCAGCTTCTCGAGCATCTCAGAACGGGAGCCTACGACTCCGCCACGACCACGGACGAGCTTGCGAAAAAGCTAACTGATGATCTTATCAAAATCAGCGGCGATTGGCACTTTTTCGTTGGCGTCGATCCGAAATGGGTTGCCGAATTTCGAGCACAGGCGGACCCCGCAGTCAAGACCAAGATACTAAAGGAGGAACTAGCCAGACTGGAGGTAAGTAATTTCGGCTTCAATGAGGTTAGTTGTCTGGAAGGCAATATCGGCTATATTAGATTCAATTACTTTGCCAATCCGGAACTTGCGTATGAAACCGCTGCCGCTGCGATGCGTTTTGTCGGGAATACAGATGCCATAATCATCGATCTGCGGTATAATAACGGCGGGTACCTGGAAATGGCGCAATTCATCGCCAGTTATTTCTTTTCCAGCGACAAAGACCAGCTACTTTTCGATTATTATTACAATGAAGATGGCAAGCGAATCGAGCGCGGGCAATGGGTTCTGCCCGGCCTGCCCGGCAAGCGCCTGGTCGACAAGCCGGTCTATATCTTGACTGGCTCGACGTCGTTTTCCTCCGCAGAATGGTTCTCTTACGCGATGAAAAAACTCGGGCGGGCTACCCTGATCGGGGAGCGGACAGCAGGCGGGGCACATCCGGTTGCCCGGAAACCGGTCAATGATGATTTCTTTGTGCAGGTGCCGATCGGTCAGATACGGGACCCGGTTGACCATGGTGATTTCGAAGGAACCGGGGTGCAGCCCGACATTCAAAGTCCCTCCATTCAGGCGCTTCCAGTGGCGCACAAGTTGGCGCTTGAGAATCTATCGAAGGCCGGGACCGCAAAGGGAGACGAATATGCTTGGCTGCTCCCGGCATTGACGGCAAAGATTCAGCATCTGAATGTGGACACGGGCACCTTGCGAAGGGCCGTCGGGACATATGAAGGGCGTAAGATCACTCTGGAGAACGGCAAGCTTTTTTATGTCTGGCGGGATCGTTTTCGAGTTGCGCTTGAGCCCATCGGTCCAAATTTGTACGCGGTGGAAGGTGTGTCGGAGTTCAGATATCGGCTGAACGCCCAACGCGGCCAAGTGACGTCGTTGGAGCGGGTGAACAAGGACGGCACAATCCAAGTGTATAGACGCCTTGACTGAGCGAAAGAATGATCCGGCCGCGATTGATGATATCGTGTTCCTCGGCCGCGCGGTCGAGCGATTGAGCATTTTGATTGCCGAGCAATCGAAAGCAGTGTTCGACGATATGGGGATCGTCATTCCGGTTCGCTCCTGTTCGCTAATGACCGTGCTTGCAAACCTCGGGACCGCCTCGGCGTCGGACCTGGCAAAAGAGCTCGGGCATTCGCATCAGTTGGTCATGCAAAAACTGCCCAAGCTTTTAAGGCTCGGCCTCATTCAGCATCGAAACGATAACGATGACGCGCGTCGGCGGATATTTCACCTCACTGATGAAGGCGTGAAGCAGCTTGCGAAGTTTGAGCAATGTCGAGTGCTGCTGCGCGCAGCATATGAACAACTTTTTGCAGAGGTAGGCGACGTCAGGAACCTTATTGATCGAACCGCCAATGCGCTCAAAGTGACACCGCTGGACAAACGCATAAATACAGGCGGCTGAGTGCGTCCGTGTCCGCTTTTGGTTTGCTGAATTCATGACCGACGGACCGCTTTCCACCCCTTGCGGACATTGAACAGTCGATAACTGCGGGTGTGCCGCCTTATGGCTGCATTAACCGGTGCCCGCTACATCACCCTTGACGAGTCCCGCCGTTATCGTGCAAATGGGATCCCATATTCGACGCGCTTTCGGGCGGGTGAAGCAGGAAAATCGGTTCAGATGGTTGGTTCGAACGCAGTGACGATGATGAGCGCGATCCGCGCCGCTGTCGGCATGCGTGTAACCATTGTAACCATTACGACCACCTGCATTCAGGGGGGACGCGGCTGACAACGGTTTAAGACACCAGACTTCAGCAACCCGCTCCCCCAACCGGCGAGCGGGTTTTTTATTGCTTTTTGATATTCGACAAATTGATCGGGGAACGCAGCAGATGGGCCAGGAAGCGGAACGGAACGAGGGCGTAGCACGACTGTGCGTCCTTAAATTCGGAAGCTCGGTACTTGCCGAGGAAGGCGATTATCCGGCGGTCGCGCTGGAGATTTACCGCCACGTCCGCGACGGCGAAAAGGTCATCGCCGTCGTCTCGGCGCTTGCCGGTCAGACCGACGCGCTGCTGACCCAGGCCGAGCGGGTCGGCGGTGCCGGTCACGATGCGTTGACCGCCCGCCTGGCGCGCGTCGGCGAGCTTCATTCCGCCGCGCTGATGGCGCTGGCCGTCAGCCGCATGGGCATGCGGGTGTGCACCATGGACCCGGACGAGATGGGCTTGAAGGCCACCGGCGACCCGCTCGACAGCAATTTGAGCGATCTCGACGCGGAGGCGGTGTGGGCCAAGCTCGCGATCTGTGACGTGGTCGTGGTTCCCGGCTTCACCGCGATG
>JBDSZD010000008.1:0-2641 GCA_039925325.1 Sphingomicrobium sp. | reverse complement strand
GAGCCGAAGATCGCAGTGCGGCTTGAAGGGCGCACCATCCCGCTGGCGTTCGGCAAGGATGCTTCGGTTCGCCCGAGCCTGACCGAGCAACGGCGCTTGATCGATGCGGGTCTCGTGTTCGCGGGGCAGGGCATCAACGACCCGGTGCTGGGCATCAACGATTATGCGGGGGTGGACGCACGCGGGAAGATCGCGGTGATTGTGGAAGGCACGCCGGCGGGCCTGCCGAGCGAAGTTGCCGCGCACCTGCAATCGTCCAAGGGATCAATGGCGCTTCGTGCCGGGGCGATCGGGTTCATCGTACTCCCGACCAAGAACAATGGTGCCGAGCGCGTGGGCGGTTACGCCAAGGCTCCAGTGCTCGACTGGCGCGATGCGAGCGGACGAACCGGTGACGCGGGGATCATGCGCGCGACGATTGCCGTCTCCGCCGAGGCCGCCGCGAAGCTGTTCGACGGCAGCGCTTGGTCGGTGGAGCGGATCAAGGCGGCTTATGCCAAAAAGCAAAAGGTCCGCGCCTTCGCACTTTCGGCACGGATCACTGTCCAGGCTGATACCGCTTGGCAGGACTTCACAAGTCCCGAGGTGATCGGCGTCATGCCGGGATCGGACCCGCGCCTTGCGGCGGAACATGTGGTGCTGATGGGCCACCTCGACCATCTCGGCATCAAACCTGACGCCAAGCCGGGCGACGACCGCGTGTTCAACGGCGCGCTCGACAATGCCACGGGCGTCGCGACGATGCTGGAGGCAGTACGCAAATTTGCGGCAGCTCCGCAGAAACCGCGCCGTTCGGTCATGTTCATCGCCAACACCGGGGAAGAGCGCGGATTGCTTGGCGCCGATTATTTTGCGACCCATCCGACTGTGCCGGCGGCGAACATTGTTGGGCTGGTCGACCTCGACATGCCGCTGCTGCTTTACGATTTCACCGACGTTGCCGCCTTCGGCGCCGAGCATTCGACGATTGCGGTGACGGCTGCGGGCGCAAGTCAGTCCCTCGGCATCGAGATTGCACCCGACCCAATGCCGGAACAAACCCTGTTCGTCCGCTCCGACCACTACCGTTTCGTACTTCGGGGCGTGCCCGCAGTGTTTCTGATGACCGGCTTCGGCAACGGCGGAAAGAAGGCTTATGCCGACTATTTCAAATCTGCTTATCATCAGGTCGGCGACGATATGAGCCAGCCGATCCGGTGGAATTCCGGGGCCCGGTATGCCGAACTCAATTACAGGATCGCGCGAGGACTCGCCGACGCACCGCAACGTCCGATGTGGTACGCGGGCGATTATTTCGGGGACCGCTACGCGCCGGGGCAACCGAAGGCTGCGCGCTGACGCGGCGTCGTTGAATCGTCACGCGCGCGCCTTAAAGTAGCGCATGGACGTTATCATTTATCACAACCCCGCCTGCGGGACTTCGCGCAACACGCTGGCGATGATCCGCGCTGCCGGCATCGAACCGCACGTCATCGAATATCTGAAATGCCCGCCGAGCCGGGCGATGCTCGAAAGCCTGATCGAGCGCATCGGCGGAGGCGCCCGCGCGCTGTTGCGCGACAAGGGCACGCTTTATTTGGAGCTGGGCTTGGAAAATCCGGCGCTCGAGGATTCGGCGCTGCTCGATGCGATGATGGAGCACCCGATCCTGATCAACCGGCCGGTCGTGGTCAGCCCCCAGGGCGTGCGCCTGTGCCGACCTTCGGAGCGGGTTTTGGACTTGCTCCCGCCGCTGCATGAGCCCTTCCGCAAGGAAGGTGGCGAGCTGGTCGGCAGCGGTGGCGGAGCCGTTTCCGCGTGACTCCGTCCCTGGGGCGAAGGCTGGCGGCGGAAGGGACCGGTGCCTTTTTCCTGTTCGCGACGGTGATCGGATCCGGAATCATGGCCGAGCGGCTGGCGATGGGAAATGTCGCCGTCGCGCTGCTCGGCAATACGCTGGCCACGGGCGCGATCCTGTTTGTCCTGATCACGATGCTGGGTCCGATATCGGGAGCGCATATGAATCCGGCGGTGTCGCTGGTCGCCGTCGCGCGTCGTGAGTTGAGCGCAGGCGATGCCGCCGCTTATATCCTTGCCCAGCTGCTATTCGGAATATTGGGCGTCTGGTGCGCGCATCTGATGTTCGATTTACCCGTGCTGCAATGGTCGGCGAAAGCGCGCAGCGGGCCGGGGCAGTGGCTCGGCGAGGCCGTTGCCACGTTCGGGCTGGTACTGACCATCATTGGCACGGTGCGCCACCGGCCCGCCTGGGTCCCGGCGAGCGTGGCGCTCTACATCACGGCGGCCTATTGGTTCACCTCGTCAACCAGTTTCGCCAACCCGGCGATTACGATCGCGCGCAGCCTCAGCGACAGCTTCGCGGGGATCGCGCCGGGCGACGCGCCGGCCTTCATTGTCGCGCAGCTGGGAGGTGCGGCATTGGGTGCGCTCCTTGCCCATGCCCTATTCGACACGCCCGAACACAGGATAGGCGCCTAGGCGTCAAGGCTCGCCGTAGCGGGTCAGGGAGCCACTTCGACGACGACCACTGATTTTGGCGGCAGGTTCAAAACGACCGTGCCGCTGCTCACACTGCCTGAGTAAGGCTTCGGTGCGACGGCGGCAGGGGCAGCGAATGTATTTACTGCATCGACCGTTGCGG
>JBDSZD010000007.1:0-11746 GCA_039925325.1 Sphingomicrobium sp. | reverse complement strand
TTCAAGACCGCCGACACCGCGCTTTACGCCCTCAAAAGTGCCGGCCGAGGCGGAACCAAGCTATTTCACGGATATATGCTTGAAGAGGCCGAGAAGGCCGCGTCGCAACTTGGTCTCGCGAGAGATGCTCTTAACGGCAAGACAGTGGTGCCGGTTTACCAACAGAAGGTTGAAATCGACAGCGGCGTCGTGGTCGGCTTCGAAGCCCTGCTGCGCTGGAAGCACCCCGTAAAAGGCCTGCAGCTACCCGCTACGGTCGAGGAAGCATTCAAGGATTACGAACTTGCCGCGAAGATCGGCGAGCTGATGCAGCGCGCGGTTGCCAAGGACATACGATCGTGGCTGTCGCGCGGACTACATTTTGGCCACGTGGCGATAAATGCCGCCCCGGCCGAGTTTCTGCGAGACGATTATTCCGAGCGCCTGTTGACCATCCTGGATGAACATCAAGTGCCGGCCAGCTACATTGAGATTGAAGTCACCGAGCACGCCCTGCTTGAACAGGGGCCCGAATATGTTGCGCGCGCGCTCGCTAAACTCAAGGAAGCGGGATGCAGCGTCTCGCTTGACGACTTCGGCACAGGCTACTCGTCGCTGGCGCATCTGCGTGATTTCTCGGTCGACCTGGTTAAGATCGACAAGAGCTTCGTCGGGCAAATGATCGAAGATCCCGAAATCGCATCGATCGTCAGCGCAGTCATCAATCTTGCGCGCAGTATCAACATCGAAGTGGTGGCCGAGGGCGTCGAAACCCCGGATCAGCTGCTGATGTTGCGGTCGATGGGATGCCAACTGGCCCAGGGCCACCTGTTTGGAAAAGCGGTTGAGGAGCGGGAAATCGTAGGCATGCTCCAGGATCGCCGTGCCGCAGCCTAGGTCTCGCTGACTTCGCGGGCCGAGAGGTGTGATTGGGATCGCTTTCGGCGCGAAGCGATCAACTTGTCGATCTTGCGCCCGTCCATATCGACGACTTCGAACGACCAGCCATCGTACTTGAATATCTCGCCCGTCGTCGGCAAATGCTTCAGCACCGACAAGGCAAAGCCCGCAACGGTTGAATAATCGCGGTCGCCCCGCAAATGCATGCCGAGACGGTCGGTGAGCAAGTCGGCGCTTCCCGCGCCCGACAGCAGCCAGCTGCCATCCTCGCGTTCGACGATCGGCGGATCGCTGTCATCATCCAAATCGTGCGCAAACGCACCCGCAAGCGCGGCCAAGATGCTTCCGGGAGTCACAATGCCATCGAAATGGCCATATTCGTCGTGGACGAGCGCGAGCGGAACTTCGGCGCCGCGGAGCACGGCAAGCGCGTCCATCGCGTCCATCAGATCCGGAATGACCGTCGCCGGTTTGCTCAGCTGCCGCAAGTCGAGCGGCGTCGCCTCCAGCATGCAGGTCAGCAGGTCACGAGCTTGTATGACCCCGACGATATTGTCGACCGAACCGTCGGCGACCGGGATCCGGCTGTGCGGAATGTCGAGCAAAGCGGTGCGGATCTGCTCTTCATTGGAACTGACTTCGATCCAGTCGACCTCGGTGCGCGGCGTCATGACCTCGCGCACGGGCCGGTCGGCCAACCGGACGATACCGGAAATGATTGCACGCTCGCTTTCCTCCAGAACCCCGGCGGTCTGGGCCTCGGCAACGACGAGGTGCAGTTCTTCAGCGGTCACCGCATTCTGAGCCTCACGGTCGAGGCCAAGCACACGAAAGATGAGTGCGCTGGTCTTGTCGAGCAGCCACACGAATGGGGCGGTCAGCTTCGCGAGCCAGAACAAAGGCCGCGACATCACCGCCGCGATCGGCTCCGGCGAGCGGAGCGCGAATTGCTTGGGCACGATTTCGCCGATGACGAGCGAGGCATAAGTCGTGAGCAAGACAACGAGGCCAAGACCGATGCTCTCGGCCGTATCGACGTCTATATTCAGCTGCGTCAGCCGCTGCGCGACGGGATGGCCGAGCCGCGCCCCGGAGAACGCTCCGGTCAGAATGCCGATCAAAGTTATGCCGATCTGCACGGTCGAAAGGAAGCGGCCGGGTTCCGATGCCAGGTCCAGAGCAAGCTTGGCTCCGCCGCTGCCGCCCTTCGCCATCGCCTTCAGGCGCGCGTCGCGCGACGAAACAATCGCCAGCTCGCTCATCGACAGCACCCCGTTCAGCGCGACCAGCGCCAGGATCAGGACGACGTCTAACCAGGGAAAGGGGAGGAGGGGCTGAGCCATGGGGCGGGTTGCTATTATCGTGCGGGATCGGCGGTAGACAAGCCGTTGATCGATTTACCGGCGGCAACCTGTCAGGGTTCCGCCGGCTCTGATCGTCAACGGATCAGCGTCGCTCCGCGAAAAAGGCCACCAAAAGCGCGGCTGCTTCCGTCTCGCCAAGCCCGCCGAGAACCTGCGGGCGGTGATGGCAGGTCGGCTGGGCATAGATGCGCGGACCGTGGATGACACCCCCGCCCTTCGGATCCTCGGCCCCGAAACGCAGTGCCTTCAACCGCGCAATCCCGATTGCCGCCGCACACATGGCGCAGGGTTCGAGCGTGACCCAAATCTCGCATTCATCCAGCCGCGATGTGCCAAGGCGTTCGGCGGCCAGGCGGATCGCGACGATTTCGGCATGTGCGGTGGGATCGTTGGATGATCGCATCGCGTTCGATGCTTCCGCAACGACCGATTCGCCGCGGGTGATGACGGCTCCGACCGGAACCTCACCGGCATCCGCAGCCTGCCTTGCAAGGTCGAGCGCGCGCCGCATCGGTTCCGGCAGTGGAAATGACATGGCCGCACCCGCTAGCCGAGACGCAGGCAAGTGTCAGCTACATGCCCGAAACATTCTCCGCTGGCTCGACGCTGTTCGCCGGCTGTTCGCGTCCGCCGGCCGGTTCAACCCCGATCGTGGGCACTTTGACGGTGGCATCCTTGCTGCCGACTTTGACGGACCCGGTTTCGATCTGAAACGCTGGCGTCTGTCCGCCTTTCGCGCTGACCCCGTTGCTGGTCGCCGAAATCTGAGGAGCCTGCACGCCGCGCGTGAGATTAAGATTGATGAGACCGCTGGCGATTGCGGCGATCAGGGCAACGATCCCCAGGATAAGGATCAACAATATCGCGCGCATTCATCTTCTCCTGGTTCGTGTCGGCTAGGCAACAAACGCGCTTGCCGTTCGTCGGTTGCGCGGACAATCCAATTGACGCATTCGCACTGAGCCGCTAACGGCCAGCCCTTTCCGGGCGCATTCATGTGCTCGCTTACATCAGGATCGAAATCATGTCGCGCGTATGCGAGCTGACCGGCAAGGGCCGGCAGGTGGGCAACAATGTTTCCCACGCCAACAACAAGACCAAGCGCACCTTTCTGCCCAACCTGCAGAATGTGACCTTGATCTCCGACAGCCTTGGGCAGAGCGTCAAGCTGCGCGTGTCGACTCACGGGCTGCGTTCGGTCGAACATGTTGGCGGCCTCGACAATTGGCTGACCAAGACGAGCGAGGACAAGCTCAGTCTCAAGGTCCGCAAGCTCAAGCGCGAGCTGGCCAAGAAGGCCGCGCAGCCGGCCGCTTAACGCTGCTTGCCCTCGGGCGGCAGATCCAGAGCGATTAGCAACGTCCGCATCGGCTTCTGGAAATTGTCGTCGGCAATTACCCACAAGCGGATCGTTCCGTCCTTCGACCGCTCGGCCGCCATGCCTTCCATATTGTCGAAGGGGCCAAGCGGCAGGTGAATTCGCCGGCTTGCCCGAAATCCTTTTGCGGATTCTTTCAGCAGCACCAGCGCGTTCCGAAGGCCGCTCGGGCCGAGGCTTCGCTCGAGCGCCAGCAGGCGCCCGTCCGGAAGTCGGACAGCTTCCGAATAGTCCCCTTGCTTTCCGGCGACCCTGACGGCCCCGAGCCGCGAGCCCCGCAGCCGGTAAATCGTCTCGCCGCCTTCGATGAACAGCAGGAACTGACCCCGGTCGACAACAAGGCCTTCGACGCCGGCGTTGTCCGGCCAGCGGCGCTCGCCAAAGTCGATCCGCCTCAGCGACCGCGAAAAGCTCGTGTCGTAAAGCCACAGCTGATTTACGCGCTCGAACGGTACCCACCAGCCGCGCCCGCCGGGGTCCGCCCTCACGGCCTCGGCATCCCGGTTTTTCTTGAAGCGCGGGTCGCCGGGTCCGTCCGGTAATTCTTTGATCGTCACGGCGGTCGTTCGCCCGGGTTTGTCGAGCCAAACCACAGTCCCACTGTCTCCAACGGCGAGTAACTTGCCGCCATCGACTTCCAACCCGGATAAGCCGCCGAAGCGCCGGTCCAGACTGGTCAGGGCCCATGCTCCGGCAAGCTTGAAAGGAGCAATGTCCGACCCGTCCAGGTTGAGGACCACGCTTTCATATCGCAGCTGTGAGACGCGAAGTCCCAATTCTTCCCGGTGCGGCAACTGCGCCATGCAAAAGCGCGCGCCGAAGATTGCTCCGACGAGCACAAGCATCTGAACAAGCAAGGGAAATCTGAACATTTGCTGCACTTCCCGTTCAGCCTTCATTGGTCGCGCATCGAAGATAGGCCCCTCATCCGGCGGGATTTCCCCTTTTCCCCGCCGCTAGGTTCCCTCGCGTCGCGTAACGAGGGGGGCCCGGCGCGCGTAGTTGCGCCGGGCCCGTTTTTTTGTGCCCGATCCACCGCGTTACGGGGTCTCAAACAAACCTGCGAGTTGCTCGACCATCGCGCCGGCCAGTTGGTCCGCATCCATGATGGTCAGCGCCCGCGCGTAATAGCGCGTCACGTCGTGGCCGATCCCGATCGCCAGCAGCTCGACCGTCGAGCGCCGCTCAATCCATTCGATCACCTGCCGCAAATGGCGTTCGAGATAGGTGCCCCCATTTGCGGAGGCGGTGGAATCATCGACCGGAGCGCCGTCGGAGATTACCATCAGGATGCGCCGTTCCTCCGGTCGCGCGATCAACCGATTGTGCGCCCACAGAAGAGCCTCGCCGTCGATATTCTCCTTGAGCAAGCCTTCCCGCATCATCAGCCCAAGGTTGCGGCGCGCGTGGCGATATGGCTCGTCGGCGCGCTTGTAGATGACGTGGCGCAGATCGTTGAGCCGGCCGGGATGCGGCGGACGTCCCTCGGCCAGCCACGCTTCACGGCCTTGACCGCCCTTCCACGCCCGCGTCGTGAACCCGAGCACTTCGGTCGCGACCCCACAGCGTTCGAGGGTGCGGGCGAGAATGTCGGCGCACATCGCGGCGATCGCGATCGGACGGCCGCGCATCGACCCCGAATTGTCGATCAACAGACTGACGATCGTATCGCGGAATTCGGTATCGCGTTCGATTTTGTAGCTGAGTGAATGGCCGGGACTGACCACCACGCGCGCCAGGCGACCGGCGTCCAGCAACCCTTCTTCCTGATCGAAATCCCAGCTGCGCGCCTGCTGCGCCATCAGCCGCCGCTGCAGCCGGTTGGCAAGCCGGGTGACCAGGCTCTGCGAGCTCGCCATCTGCTGGTCGAGATAGGCGCGGAGCCGGCTGAGTTCCTCGGAATCGCACAATTCCTTGGCTTCCACTATCTCGTCGAAGCGGGTGGTGTAGGCCCGATATTCGGTCTGTGGAGCAAGATCCCAATTGCGTCGGCCCGGTGGCGCAAGTGCGCCCTGTTCGGAATCATTGCCCGCGTCCGCTTCGTCTTCGGCAGCTTCGGACTCGCTTGTCTCCTGCTCGTCGTCCGACCCATGCTCCCCGTCTTCGCCGCGCATGTCGGCGTCGCCATCCGAAGGGGAGGCTTCGTCGCCCTCGCTTGTCGCCTCCTCCGGTTGCTCGTCCCCGTCGTCACGGCCGTCATCGTCCTCCGGCTGCTCGTTCGCCGGGTCCTCCGCCGCGGCGAGGCCAAGGTCTTCCAGCAGGCGCCGCGCCAGTCGGGCGAACGCGGCCTGGTCGTCGACGGTGAGCGCCAGCGAATCCAGCTCGGCCGACGCTTTCTCTTCGATCCAGGAGGAAACCAGTTTCAAGCCTGGGAGCGCGGCCTGCGGCGGCGCATCGCCCGTAAGGCGCTCGCGCGCGATCAGCCCCACTGCCATTGCAAGCGGCACCTCATCGGCAGTGCGTGCGCGCACGATCGCATCGCCGCGCACCCGGGCTTCGGTCAATTCGGCAAGGTTGGCGCGCACCCCACGCATAGATTTTGCACCGAGAGCTTCGACTCGGGCGGTCTCGAGAGCATCGAACACCGCGCGGGCGTCCGCTTCGGCGGGCGCGGCTAATCGATGCGCACCTGCGTCGTGATGACGCAGGCGCAAGGCAACGGCATCGGCCGCGCCCCGCGCTTCCGCGACGAGACGCGGCTCCATCGCAACACCAGGCGAAGGGACCCGCGCGGTCTTGCCCGCAGCAAGTCCGGCATCCGAACCCAGAACCACTTCGAGATCTGGATCCTGAGCGATCGCTCGCGCCGCGCCCGCAAGCGCGTTTCGAAAGCGATCAAGATGCGACTCCATTGCCATTATTCACTGCTAAACGCCGGGCGGGCCCGACGGAAGCCAAAGCCTGAAAACTAGGCACACATCGCAATTGGGATCCCAAAAAACTCTTTTCACGCAAATGGTTAAAAGCGTTTGACTATTTTTGGGCCTCCTCACAAGTTGCCCGCTTCTGCGAGCGAACGGCCCTGGCCGAAACCTGCACCCCAATTCAAGGAGGACCTTGTGAGAAAGTTGGACCCGATCGAGCCTGTGGATACGACCGACGTACGACCGACGGTCGGGGCGCTTACGCCCATCGCGGATGCGGCCGGGTTTAACGAAACCTTCGACTGGGAGACGAGCGCAGGCCTTCCGCTTCATGTGGGCGATCTTGTCGGCACAACAGTGAACGGCAAGCCCGTGCTTCCGGAGGGCGGCAATGTTCCCGGCACAGTTAGCTGGCAGATCGATGCCGGCTGGGCGCAGGATGTGTCGGACGGAATAATCACCTACGGATTCTTCGACGCGAGGCACGCAGTAGGGCTAAATAACAATCCGAGTTACGGCGAGGGAGCAGGCTACAGCCCTTTCACAGCAGCGCAGAGGACAGCAGCGCGCACCGCGATCCAAACTTGGGACGATCTCATTGCCGCGCGGTTTGTCGAAGTGCCGCAGGGACCGGGCGTCAGCAGTTGGGCTCAGAATACAACCGACATCCTGCTCGCTAACACGACAACCGGTCCGGCGCAGGCCTGGGCTTACTACCCCGGCTACGGCCAACCCAACCAGCGGGTTGCAGGCGACGTCTGGATTGCTGATCCTCGGATGAATTCATCCAACAACCAGTTGCTGCCGGGCCAGTATGGCGTCCTGACCCTGAACCACGAACTTGGCCACTCCCTGGGGCTTTCACACCCTGGCAACTACAACTTCAGCGACGATAGTGACGGAGACGGGGTGGCCGATCCGATCAGCTACACCAGCGATGCCCAATATTTCCAGGACAGCAGCCAGTTTTCGATCATGTCCTACTTCGACTCGTATGAGACGGGCGCACAGAACATCGACTTTAACTTTATGCGCTTCCTCTATGCGTCGACCCCGATGGTCGACGACGTCTACGTCGCTCAGCAAAAGTATGGTGCGGATTTCGCCACTCGGTCGGGAAACACGACTTACGGGTTCAATTTCACGTCCGACGTCACCAATGAAGCAATGAAGTTCCGTCCTGGCGAGATGGCCACGATCTTCACCATCTGGGATGGAGCAGGCAACGATACGCTCGACCTGTCAGGCTACTACACGCCGTCGGTCATCGACCTTCGCGAGGGCGCATACAGCAGCGCAGGCGGATGGGGTTCCTACAATCCACTGCTGCTCTCGATCGATCCCGCCGTGAACAGCACGGCCTACCTCGCCGCCGTCAATGCCTACAACAGCGGTGCGGGTCTCGGTGCGCGCACGGCCGCCTATGACCTGTACTTTGGTGGCCGATCCGGCGTGAACGAGGGGATCCCCTGGTCGGAAACTACCGGTGCCAGCGATGGTGGGTATCTGATGGAGCAAAACATCGGAATCGCTTATGGCGCGATCATCGAAAATGCGGTCGGCGGTCATGGTGCCGACCGGATCAACGGCAACCAGGCGAACAACAGCTTCTTTGGCGGCGATGGTGCCGACACCTTCATCATCGCCGATTACAGTGGGACCATACCGATACCGTCGAACCCGAATGGTCGGGTCGTAACGGATACATCCGCGGACACGATCCTGGACTTCCACAGCGGCGAGGACAAGATCGACCTCACTGCATTCGGGGCGAGTGCAGTCAGCGGGCTTTCCTATAACGGGACGGATCTACAGTTCAGCGCAAACGGTCATGGCTACACCGTTCATCTGAACGGTGCCGTTCTGAATATTGGTGTCGATATCCTGCTTGGATAAATTGTAGCCGGGAAGGACGTCGCTCCGTAGTCGAGCGACGTCCTGTTCCGCTTAGGCTTGCTTGGCCAGGCTTTCCGGGAGATCGGTCCCGAACACGCGCTGGTAATATTCCGCAATGACCGGCCGCTCCGCTTCGTCGCACTTGTTCAGAAACGACACCCGGAAAGCAAAGCCGACGTCGTTGAAGATAAGCATATTCTGCGCCCAGCTGATCACAGTGCGCGGGCTCATCACCGTGGAGATATCACCGTTGATGAAGCCCTGACGCGACAGCCCGGCCACTTTCACCATTTTGTCCACGGTCTCCTTGCCGCCGGGCGTGTCATATTCACCCGACTTGGCCAGCACGATCTGCGCCTCGGTCGCGGCCGGCAGATAGTTGAGGGTCGCGACGATGTTCCAGCGGTCCATCTGTCCCTGATTGATCGCCTGCGTGCCGTGGTAGAGTCCAGTGGTATCGCCCAACCCGACCGTATTCGTGGTTGCGAACAGGCGAAACCATGGGTTTGGGCGGATCACCCGGTTCTGATCGAGCAAAGTGAGCTTGCCCTCGACCTCGAGCACGCGCTGGATCACGAACATGACGTCGGGCCGGCCCGCGTCATATTCGTCGAACACCAGCGCAACGGGGTGCTGGAGAGCCCAAGGCAGCAGGCCCTCGCGGAACTCCGTGACCTGCTGGCCTTCGCGCAGCACGATGGCGTCGCGCCCGACCAGGTCGATGCGGCTGATGTGGGCGTCGAGGTTGATCCGGACGCAGGGCCAGTTGAGCCGCGCCGCAACCTGCTCGATGTGCGTGGATTTTCCGGTCCCGTGATAGCCCTGGATCATCACCCGGCGGTTCCGCGCGAAGCCGGCACAGATCGCCAGCGTCGTATCCGGGTCAAACACATAAGCGGGGTCGAGGTCGGGTACGCGCTCGTCGGCCTCGCTGAACGCGGGGACTTCCATGTCGGTATCGACGCCGAATGCGTCGCGCACCTTCAGTACCTTGTCCGGCGTGGCAAGGATCGTGTCGCTCCGGCTTTCGGGCATTGCATTGGCTAGATCGGTCATCCCGCATCGCCTTAGGCCAAGGGAGCGGCCGCCTCAATAAAGGATCAGCCGACCTTTGGCGGAAGCGAGAATTGAGTCATGAACCGCCGCGCCATGTCGATATCGCCTTCCACTTGCAGGCTCTCGACGGGAGCGCCGCCGTAGAGCACGGGCTTCAAAGCATCGGGATCGCAAGCGATCGTCGCGTCGGCGAACGTTGGTTCGCCCCGCTCCACCTTGATGATCGCGTCGCGCACCTCTGCGAAATAATGCGCCTCGCCGAAATGGAAGGCGATTGATCCTTTGAATCCACCCGCCCGGGCGGGATCGAAATTGACCTTCATCGACATCATGATCGCCACCGGACTGACCGGATGCCTTGGATCATGGCCCGGGGACCGGGATGCCCAGCGGCCGAGATCGCATAGCATCGGCGCGGCATCCATCGCCCATTCGGTCGCCTCATAGACCTGGACGGACGCGGGCGGGGGCAGCTTCCTGCGCCGAACCAGCCCGCGCTCCTCAAGCTCGCCGAGCCGCTGGGTGAGCACATTGGCGCTGATACCGGGAAGGCTGGCCCTGAGGCCGGAGAAACGGCGCGCTCCTAGCCACAGCTCGCGAAGGATCAACGGCGCCCAGCGTTCGCCGATCAGTTCGAGGGCGTGAGCAAGCCCGCAGGCATCCTCATATCCCCGTTTTGCCTCGGCTTGCCGCTGCTTGGTTACTTTTTCTAACTGCATGGTTGCAACATATAACTTTGACTGGCAAATACAACCGCGAATCGAGTCGTAACGAGGGGAATGACATGTCGCGAATGATCTTCGTGAACCTGCCGGTTGAGGATCTGGGCCGGTCCAGGCGCTTTTACGAGGCCCTAGGTTTTCGCAATGAGCCGAAGTTCACCAACGAGCAGGCGGCGGCGATGGTCCTGACCGACGTGATCCACGTCATGCTGCTGACCAAGCCCTTCTACGCAGGCTTCACAGCCAAGCCGATCGCGAACGCGCATCAGTCGAGCCAGGTGCTGCTTTGCATTTCCTGCGACAGCAGGGCCGAGGTCGATCGCTTCGCGGAATCGGCCGGTGCGAATGGCGGCAGGACCGACCCCGGTCCCAAGCAGGACATAAGCGGCATGATGTACAGCCGCAGCTTCGAGGATCCCGACGGCCATCATTGGGAGCCGATGTGGATGGATTCGGCGGCCGCGGAGCAGGGCGCTAGTGCATTTGACGCGGCGAATGCCCTCTGACGGACTTCAGACCGTCATCGAGACGGTCTAATTTGCTACCCTCCGGGGCGGCCTGTGACTGCGCAGAAAACACGTAGCGCGCTGAGGAGGCGCGCGAAACCGGAGATTAAAATGCCCATCAAAGACGATGCCACAATCGAGCTTACCGCCTTCCAATGGGTCCCACCGTTTGCCGAAGGATTGGTCCGCGACCTTCGACCGCGCTGGGCGCTTGAGGAAATCGGCCTTGATTATCGGGTGCGCCTGCTGGGTCAGGATCGTCCCGAGGACTATTTGCTCGAACAACCTTTCAACCAGGTGCCGACCTTGCGCGAGGGCGACGTCCGCATCTTCGAATCGGGAGCGATCCTCCAATATATCGGCGAAAAGGACGAGCGCCTCTTGCCGGTCGTCCCGCAGGATCGCTTTCGCGCCATCCAGTGGACTCACGCCGCCCTCAACAGCGTCGAACCGGCGTTCCAAAACCTGTTCGCAGTCACCGTCTTCTACGCCGACCAGGAATGGGCGAAGCTGCGGCACGCCGGCGCTGAAGAATTCGCGCGGCTGAAGCTGAAGCGGGTTTCCGACTGGCTCGGCGACAATGAATGGCTGGAGGCCAACTTTACAATCGGCGACATCACGATGGTCACGGTTCTTCGGTTGCTCAACCACACCAACCTGATCGCGGACTTTCCCAACCTCGGGGCCTACAAGCTGCGTGCAGAACACCGCCCCGCGTTCCAGCGGGCTCTCGCCGATCAGCTGGCGCCGTTCCGCGCCAATCAACCAGAAGGAGTGGCAGCATGACTTTTCTCGAAGGATTTATCGTACCGGTGCCGCAGGCCAACCGCGACGAATATCGGCAGCATGCGAGCGGAGCATTTCCCATCTTCAGCGAATTCGGTGTCGAGCGACTGGTTGAAGCCTGGGCGGACGACGTACCGGAAGGCAAGATCACCGACTTCCGTATGGCGGTAGCTGCCAAGGAGGATGAAGCGGTGGTCTTTTCCTTCTTCGAATATCCCGACCGGGCGACGCGCGATTCGTCGAACCAGAAGATGATGAGCGATCCGCGGATGAAGGAGATGGGCGAGACCATGCC
>JBDSZD010000006.1:0-2747 GCA_039925325.1 Sphingomicrobium sp. | reverse complement strand
CCCGCCGCCGCGAACATCTTCGCGACCGTAGATTTGCCCATCGCGATCGAGCCGGTGAGCGCAATCTTGATCATCCGGCGATCGCCCCACGGTCGCGCAGCGCGCCAAGCAATGGAATCAACGGCATTCCAAGGATCGTAAAATGATCGCCGACGACACGATCGAACAGATGCACGCCATATCCTTCCATCCGAAAGACGCCGACGCAATTTCCGACGGCAGGCCATTCCTGGTCGAGATAGGATGAGATGAAATCTTCCGACAGCGATCGGACCTCGAGCGTCGCCATTTCGGAATGAGTCCAGTCCACGACTTGGCCCATCGCGAGCGCTGCGGCACTCGTCAGCTCCATCGATTTACCAGAGAAAAAGCGCAGATGTTCAGCGGCTTCATCGCGACTGCTGGGTTTGTCGAACAGCCGGCCGGCTACGCTGACCACACTGTCGCTGCCGATGACCCAATCGCCAGACTCGCGAGCACTCACGTCAATCGCCTTCGCTTTCGCAAGTTCGATTGCAATGTGGCGTGGGTCGGACAACTGCCGCTTGACCGCCGCCTCATCGACCGATGGCGTGATTGCACGAAAACGAACACCCGCAGCATCAAGCATTGCGCGGCGGATCAGACTTGCTGAAGCGAGAATCAGCGGCACGCGTACCTTGTGGAAAAAGCCGGTGTCTAGCGTAGCCGGAAGTTGGGGGTGGAGCCAGTCGGGTCGATTATCGCCGATCCAACTGGCTTGTCAGACGATTCATCCACGGGGGGTAGTTTCCATCCCCAGCCTGTGAATCACGCGTAATACCGATCAACGCGCTCCGTTTTCCGCCGAGTCGCTGCACTTGCGTCCATGTTGGCAAAGCCGGGAGCCGCGCCTAAACCCCGCTTTCGGCGCGCCAACTACTACATCATCAGAATCTAATTATATCTCTATTAGGAGAAAGAAGGGTGGCTTCCTTGTCCCGTGAAAGCTTGAGCGAGCCGGTCGACAAGACCTTGCTCAGCGTGCTTCGGGGCGAACGTCGCGATCCACCCCCGGTGTGGATGATGCGTCAGGCCGGTCGCTATTTGCCTGAATACCGTGCGCTTCGGGCACAGAAGGGCGGCTTCCTGGAGCTGGTCTACGATAGCGATGCCGCCGCCGAGGTCACGCTGCAGCCGCTCCGCCGCTTTCCGCTCGATGCGGCAATTCTTTTTTCCGACATCCTAATCGTGCCATACGCGATGGGGCAGGAACTGCGCTTCGTGGCGGGCGAAGGGCCGCGACTGGCTCCAAGGCTTGTCGATTGCGCGCTCAACGCGCTGGTGGCCGTTCCAAGGCGGCTGGCGCCGATCTATGACACGGTTAGCAAGGTCAAGGCAGCGCTGGACCCGGCAAAAACGCTCATTGGCTTCGCCGGAGCTCCGTGGACGGTGGCGACCTATATGATCGCCGGGCAGGGCAGCCGGGAACAGTCTGAGTCCCGCCAGTTCGCCTACCGCGACAGTGATGCGATGAGCGCGCTGATCGACGCCATCGTTGCGGTCACGGTCGATTATCTGTGCGGGCAGATCGACGCCGGTGCGGACACGGTGCAGATCTTCGACAGCTGGTCAGGCAGCCTTGCACCCAGCGAGTTCGAGCGCTGGGTGATCGCGCCGACCGCTGCAATCGTGACGGCGGTGCACGCTCGCCGACCGGGCGTTCCGGTGATCGGCTTTCCCAAGGGCGCCGGTGGCAAGTTGCCGGCCTATGCGCGAGAGACGGGGGTCGATGCGCTGGGGCTCGATGAAACGGTCGATCTAAACTGGGCGAACAAGGAACTGCCGGAGGGATTGCCGGTACAGGGCAATCTCGATCCGCTGCTCCTGCTCGCCGGAAGTCCCCATCTCGAGCGCACGGTAATGGATATTCGCCACGCCCTGCGCGGCCGTCCGCACATCTTCAACCTCGGTCATGGGATCGATAAGGAGACGCCGATTGCGCATGTCGACCGGCTATTGGCCGCGGTAAAGGGGGGTGAATGAACCAGCTGACGGGCTTTCTCGGCGCCTCTTATCTTTGGGTGAAGGCCGCGCATATCACCTTCGTGATCTTCTGGATGGCGGGGTTATTCCTGCTGCCGCGTTTTTACGTCTATCACCATGCAACGACGCCCGGATCGGCCGAGGACCGCGCCTGGATCGAGCGTGAAGACCGGGTGCGGAAAATCATCCTGGGGCCGGCGATGGGGGTCGTCTGGATTCTTGGGCTGCTGCTGGCATTCAACATCGGTGCGTTCCAGCAAGGCTGGTTCCATGCCAAGCTGGCGTTGGTGATCGCACTCAGCGCCTACCAAGGCTGGCTGTCGGTTTACGGCAAGCGTTTGGCAGCGGGCAAGCGGCCGTTGGAAAACCGGACCTTGCGAATCATGAACGAGGTGCCCGGGATTGCCGCCGCGCTGATCGTCGTTCTGGTGATCGTTAAGCCGTTTTAGCCAAGCGCGTGCTGCCGCATTGCGCCAACTCTTCACCGTTTGGCGGCGCGCGGTCGATTGACATAAGCGGTCCCCGACCATAACGCCTGATCTCGACGGCTCGCCGGCCTGTTTCCTCTCCTCTCCGCCCCGGCCGTTGCCTCCTTTGCTCGCGGCGTCCTGCCGCCGATTGGCCATCGTTCGCGTCACTCCAAGCATCAATCTTAAAAAACACCTTCCAGAAAAGACTCCCATGCATCTCAAAGACCTCAAAAAAAATACCCCCGCCGAACTCGTCGCAATGGCCGAGGAGAT
>JBDSZD010000005.1:0-6139 GCA_039925325.1 Sphingomicrobium sp. | reverse complement strand
TCACCGGAATTCGCGTCGGCATCGCAGCCGCGCACGGGCTCGCGATCGGCTGGGGAATCGAAATTGCCGGCATGTCGTCGCTGGCCCTGCTTGCGGCGGGTGCGGGCGTCCCCGTTGGCGTCGCCGTTCAGGGTGGCCACGGGGAGCTGTTCGTCGAGCAATTCGACGACCTCGCCTGCCCGACGCCGATGCTCAATTGCACGCCGGCCGCAGCCGCGAAGCTGATCACATCGGACGTCATTGTCGGATCAGGCGCGGTCGCTCTCGTAGACGCCCGTGGCGCAGGCCAAGCGCGCGATGCATTGCCATCGGCCCTCAACGCATTGCGAGTTCCGGAGAGCCTGCGGACGCTTGCGCCTAAACCACTGTACGCGCGCGCCCCGGATGCGCGGGCCAAAGAGGCCGCATGATGCGGCCGGCGACGCAGCCCATGACGCTCACGTTTCGGTCGGGCACCGAGGCCGATCTTGACACCATCGTCGGGATCATGAATTCGGCCTTCGATCCGCTGTTCGGGGAAGCATGGACGCGGTCGCAATGCGCCGGGATCCTGCCCATGTCCGGTGTCGTACTGACAGTCGCCCTCGCCAATCGCGAGGACCCTGTCGGCTTTTCGCTGCACCGTGCGGTCGCGGACGAGGCGGAATTGCTGCTGCTCGCTGTCAATCGCAGCGCTCAACATCGTGGAATTGGTCGAACTTTACTGGAAGACTTCTTGAGCAAGGCGCACGCTGGCGGCGTGCGAAAGGTCCATCTCGAAGTTCGGGAAAACAATCCCGCTGTCGGCATGTATCGCGCGGCGGGGTTCCGATTTTCCGGACGGCGCCCTGATTATTATTCCGGCGGCGAAGGGGCCCGATACGATGCCCTAACTTTTGTTAAGCATCTAATCAGCTGATCTAGGACGGTATTTAACTCTAGATTGATTTACGCTCAACAAAAGCATAACTTGAGTCGTAGTGGACCCTTCTTCAGGGTCCCGACTAACTTTGCTCGGAATTGGATCACAGACATGCCAGACAATATCGGCACCGAAGACATGCTATTAACATTGACCGCGGACATCGTCGCGGCCCACGTCAGCAATAATAGCGTTGCTGTCAACGATTTGCCCAACCTCATTCAGAACGTTCACGGCGCGCTGAGCGGAATTTCCGGCCAGGCCCCGGTTCAGGAAGTGAAGCCCGAACCTAAGGTTCCGATCCGCTCCTCGATCAAGCCGGACTATATCGTCTGTCTTGAGGACGGAAAACGGCTTAAGATGTTGAAGCGGCATTTGATGACGCACTATCAAATGACCCCCGATCAATATCGCCAGCGGTGGGGCCTTGCGTCCGACTATCCGATGGTCGCACCGAATTACGCCGAACAACGGCGGATGCTTGCAAAAGCGATCGGTCTCGGGACCAAGCCGCGCAAGAAGCGCTCAGCGCGCGGTTGACGGCCAATGGGGGGAGAACTTTGGTCCTCCCCCTTTGACCAGCACGAGTGTTTCCGCCTAATTGGAGGCGCATGAACCGCAACATCGACATTGAGGCCCTGTGCGCCGCCAAGGGGCTTCGAATCACCGAGCAGCGCCGGACGATCGCGCGCGTGCTTTCGGAAGCTGAGGATCATCCCGACGTCGAAACTCTACACGAGCGGGCGGCGGCGGTAGATCCGAAGATATCGATTGCGACAGTCTACCGGACGGTTCGCCTGTTCGAAGAAGCGGGCATTCTCGAACGTCACGAATTTGGTGACGGGCGATCCCGCTACGAAGCGGCGTCCGACGCGCATCATGACCATCTGATCGATGTCGAAACCGGTGCGGTCATCGAGTTCGTGGACGAGGAACTCGAGGCCCTGCAACGCCTGATCGCCGAGAAACTCGGGTTCCGTCTCGTCGATCACCGCATGGAGCTGTACGGCGTCGCCCTCGACCGCAGCCGCTAGCAGACCCTCGTCGCGCCTGCGGGCCGCGCTTAGGATCGTCGGATTGGCGCTGCTGCTCTTTGCCTGCTTTTTCCCACATCTGATATCGAAAGCGATGTTCGGCCACTCGCCCTGGCCACACCGCTTTCTGCGCGGAGCAGCGCGGATTTGCGGGGCGCGAACCACCGTCTTGGGTCGCCAACCTGAGCCGTACACGCTGATCATTGCCAATCATATCAGTTGGCTGGATGTCCTGGTGCTTGGCAGCGCTACCGGCTGCGCGTTCGTGTCCAAGGACAATCTTGGCCATCCCCTGGCCCACTGGCTGGCCGATCAGCACCACACCATCTACGTGGATCGCTCCGACCGCCGTCATTCGGGCGATCAGGTCGCTGCAATCCGCCGGGCACTTGGCCGCGGCCAGCCGCTCGCCATCTTTCCGGAAGGCACGGTCGGACCCGCCGGTCATCTGCTCCCATTCCGCTCGACCCTGCTCGCTGCGGTCGCGCCCGCGCCACCGGAGACCAATGTGCGGCCCGCGGCCATCGACTATGGCGCGGCGGCGACGGAACTGAGCTGGCACGGAGAGGATGCCATCCCCAATCTGCTTCGCATCCTTGGCCGTCGCGGCACGTTTTCCGTAATTGTCCGTTTGCTCGACCCGCTGCCACCCAGCTCGGACCGCAAGCACCTGGCCGCACTGGCGCGCGATCGGATTTCCGCCGCGCTCGGCGCTTCAAGTTCTCCGGCCACTCGCCTATAGCGCTTCTCAGATGACCCCCCGCACCTTCAAGATCAAGAATTTCGGCTGCCAGATGAACGTCTATGACGGCGAGCGCATGGCCGAGTTGCTCGGCCAGCAAGGCATGTCGGCCGTCAGCGAGACCGACACCGCCGACCTCGTCATCCTCAATACCTGCCACATCCGCGAAAAGGCCGCGGACAAGGCCTATTCGGACATCGGCCGGCTGCGGCGCGACGATGGATCGAAGCCGCTGATCGCGCTCGCCGGCTGCGTTGCTCAGGCCGAAGGCGCGGAGGCGCAACGCCGGTCCAAGCTCATCGACATCGTCGTCGGCCCGCAGGCCTATCACCGCTTGCCGGACATGATCGCACAGGCCGCGCGCGGCGCGCGCCCTGTCGATACCGACATGCCGGCGATCTCGAAATTCGATCACCTGCCACAGCGCCGCCGCGCGACCCCCAGCGCTTTCCTCACCGTTCAGGAGGGCTGCGACAAATTCTGCACTTATTGTGTCGTCCCCTATACCCGCGGCGCCGAAATCTCGCGTCCGTGGAAGGATATCGTCGCAGAGGCTCATTCGCTGGCCGACGCCGGGGCGCAAGAAATCGTCTTGCTCGGCCAGAATGTGAACGCCTGGGCAGGCGAGGACGATATTGGCCGCGCGGCCGGGCTCGATACGCTCATTCGCGCGTTGGCTGACATCGATGGAATCCTCCGCATCCGCTACACCACCAGCCATCCGGCCGACATGAGCGACGCTTTGATCGCCGCGCATGGCGAGATCGACAAATTGATGCCTTATCTGCATCTGCCCGTGCAGTCCGGCAGCAACCGCATACTGAAAGCGATGAACCGCAGCTACACTACCGACAGCTATGTGCGCAGCATCGAAAAGGCCCGTGCGGCCCGCCCCGACATCGCCATTTCCGGCGATTTCATTGTCGGATTTCCCGGGGAGAGCGACGCGGAGTTCGAAGAGTCGCTGCAGCTGATCGACGCCGTCCGCTACGCTGCCGCTTATTCGTTCAAATACAGCCCCCGCCCCGGCACTCCGGCAGCGGCAATGGAGGATCAGTTCATTCCCAAAGACGTGATGGAAGACCGCCTCAAGCGCCTCCAGGAGCGCGTCGCCGTACACCAGCTCGCATTCAACCGCGCGACGGTCGGCCGCAACACGCAGCTGCTGCTCGAACGCAAGGGCCGCCGCCCGGGCCAGATGATCGGCCGCTCGCCCTGGCTGCAATCCGTGCATGTCGAGACCGATGCGCCAGCGGGCGAAATGGTCGATATCACGCTCATTTCCGCGGGGCCCAACAGCATGATGGGCGCAGCGCGCGAAAAGGCGGCCGCCTGATGGCCCGCCGCGAAACGTCCGCCGCTGCCCCAGACCGCGCGCGCCTGGAGCTGGAATTCGACCAGCCCTATCTGCTCGGACCCCTGTTCGGTGACTACGACCGCCATCTCGTCACCATCGAAAGCCGGCTCGGCGTGCACATCAGCGCGCGCGGCAATCGCGTGCAGATCGACGGCGAACCCGACGCCGCCGCCCGCGCCCGCGACGTGTTGACCGGCCTGTATAATCGCCTGGACCAGGGTCACGATGTCGACGCCGGAGCGGTCGAAGCCCTGCTCGGAATGGCCGCGCAGCCCAATCTCGACGGCATCATCTCCGACCAGGTCGCGTCGCCGCCGGGCGTGATGATCCGCACCCGCAAGAAAACCATCGTCCCGAGGTCCGCCGTCCAGACCGCTTATATGGAAGCGCTTGGCCGAGAGGATTTGATCTTCGCGCTCGGGCCCGCCGGGACCGGCAAGACCTATCTCGCGGTCGCCCAGGCGGTGTCGCAGCTGATCTCCGGCAGCGTCGATCGACTGATCCTGTCGCGGCCCGCGGTCGAGGCCGGCGAACGGCTCGGGTTCCTCCCCGGCGACATGAAGGAGAAGGTCGACCCCTACCTCCGCCCGCTTTACGACGCGCTCTATGACATGCTCCCGACCGAGCAGGTCGAGCGCCGCATCGCGTCGGGCGAAATCGAGATCGCGCCGATCGCCTTCATGCGCGGCCGAACGCTGAGCGACGCCTTCATCATCCTCGACGAGGCGCAGAACACCACGCCGCAGCAGATGAAGATGTTCCTGACCCGCTTCGGCATGCGTGCGCGGATGGTCGTGTGCGGCGACCCGAAACAAACGGATCTTCCGCGCGGGGTCGAATCCGGTCTCAACGATGCGGTCGATAAGCTCGAAGGCATTCCCAAAATCTCGATGATCCGCTTTTCGACCGCCGATGTCGTGCGCCACCCGCTCGTGGGCCGGATCGTCGAAGCCTATGAAGGTCCGAATGCATGATGCTCGACATCGCCATTGAAGCCGATCCGGAGTGGGACAGTAGCACCGGCTGGGATGCGCTCGTGCGCGCCGCCGCCGAATCCGCCATTGCGGAAAGCCGCTTTCCCGAGCTGATTGCGAGCGCGCGCATGGTCGAACTATCGGTGCGCCTGACCGGCGACGATACCGTGCGCGCGCTCAACTCCGAGTGGCGCGGCAAGGACCATCCGACCAATGTCCTGTCGTTCCCGCTGGCGGACGCGGCCGAGCTAGGTCGCGTCGATCGTGAGGACGGACCCGAGCTGATGCTGGGCGACATCGTCCTCGCGCACGGCATCTGCACCTCCGAAGCTTCTGAAAAGGCGATCGCGGTCGAAGCCCATGCAACGCACCTGATTATCCACGGCACGCTCCACCTTTTGGGCTATGATCACCACGACGACGACGGCGCCTCCGACATGGAAGCCCGCGAGGTCCGCGCGCTTGCCCGGCTGGGTCTCGCCAACCCTTACGAGGGCGACCGCTGATGGCCAACGGCACCGAGGAAGAAGGCGGATCGCGGCTATGGCGCGGGATGCGGCACCTGATCTTCGGCGAGGCGGAGACCAGCCTCCGCGACCAGATCGAGGAAGTGATCGAGGAAGCCGAGGGCGCGCACCCGGTCAGCGGCGATCTTTCGCCGCACGAACGGCAGATGCTCCGCAACCTGCTGCATTTCGGCGACCGCACCGCCGGCGACATTTGCGTCACGCGCGGCGCAATCATCGCCGTGCCATCGACGATCAGCTTTGAAGATCTGATCCGGGCGCTCGCCGATGCGGGTCACAGCCGCCTGCCCGTGTTCGGCGAAAGCCTCGATGAGGTCGTCGGAATGATCCACATCAAGGACGTCTTCATCGCCGACTTCGACCAGGCCCGTGATCGCACCATGACCGCCTTGATGCGCGCGCCCTTGTTCGTCCCCGAAAGCATGGGCGTGATCGATTTGCTCGCGCGAATGCGTGCGGAGCGCACCCATATGGCCATCGTCGTCGATGAATTCGGCGGCACGGAAGGCCTCGTGACGATCGAGGACGTGGTCGAGGAGATCGTCGGCGAAATCGAGGACGAGCATGACGAGGAGGAAGACGGCATGCTTTTCTTGCTCGAGGA
>JBDSZD010000004.1:0-6097 GCA_039925325.1 Sphingomicrobium sp. | reverse complement strand
GACGCTGGGGCGACTGTGCTCGTCGCGGGCACCGCAGCGTTCCGGGGCGGAACGGATAGCTACGCAGCCAATGTTCGGGCGCTGCGAGGGGAGGCATGAGCCAAAGGGGCATTGCGGACAGTGCCATTGTTCGAAAACTTGCCCGCCGCTCGCTCCTGTCTCGATTGACCAGCGAAGGACGTAAACCGCTCAAGCTCGTCGCCGTGCCGCGCGATCATGTGCGCGGAGACCGGCAACGCGGAGAGGCGATGCTTGCCGGGCGCTTTACCGTTGGCAGCGAGACACTACCGCTAGCGGACCTCGACTTCGGTTCGATCGGCGCGTCAGGAATGTTGGCGGAGCAATTGCAGGGCTTTTCGTGGCTCCGCGACATCGCGGCTGCGGCAAGCCGGGAGAAAGGGGCCCGGCTCGGGGAGGCCATTACCGGTCGCTGGCTGCTATCCCACGGAACGCGCGTCGACGATGCCTGGCGCCCGGATTTGTGGGGCGAACGAATCCTGTTCTGGACGGCTTATGCTCCGTACATCCTCTCCAGCAATGATTCGGGATACCGCTCAGCGGTGCTCAACACGCTTGCCCGCGGCGCGAGTCATCTCGACGGTGTGGCTGAGAAAGCCGCTCCCGGCCTTGCCCGGATTACAGCGTGGATCGGAGTGGTCGCCGCTGGCCTTATCGTCCAGGGAAATGTCCGCCGGGTAGCGCGGGGCGAAGCCGGGTTGGCGCGCGCGCTGGCGACGGCCCAGTTTGAAGACGGCGGATTGGTCAGCCGCTCTCCGTTCGAACAAATGATGCTGGTCGATCGGCTGGGCCTGCTCCGCAATTGCTATTTCGCCGCGAAACATTCGCTCCCCGACGGTATTGAGGCGGCCGCGGCCGCCGCGCTGGCCGCGCTCCATGGCGTCACCATGGGCGATGGCGCGCTGTCGAGCTGGCAAGGGTGTAATCCCGGCAGCACCGCGACACTCCAAGCAATTATCGACGGCTGCGGACTGCGTGCCCGTCCGCTGCGACAGGCTCGGGGGTGGGGATATCAGCGGCTGTCGGCGCTCGGAACGGTGGTCGTGCTCGATGCAGCGCCGCCGCCACCGACCCGAATAGCGGTGGCTGGAGCCGCGTCCACGCTCGGCTTTGAACTTTCGGACGGCAATCAGCGCCTGATCGTGAATTGCGGTGGACCGGGGCTGGTCCCGTCCAATCTCTCGGACGAACTTGCGCTCGCCCTGCGCTCGACCGCCGCACACAGCACGCTGACCTTGTCCGACACGAACTCGACCGCGATCAACCCGGATGGAACTTTAGGCAAGGGCGTGACCGACGTCACCATCGAGCGCGCCGAGGATAATGATTCAAGCCGCATCGTCGCCGCCCACGACGGCTATGTTCGCGCATTTGGCCTAAGCCACCGCCGCAGCCTGACGCTCGGCAACGACGGCAAGGAGCTGCGCGGCGCCGATTCGCTCGTTGCGAAGGGCCGTCGCAAGGTGAAGAGCGCGGCACCTTACGCCATCCGCTTCCACCTCGCCCCCGGTGTTGAGGTCACCCCGACTGCGGACGGCATGGGCGCGATCCTGCGGTCGCCGGGCGCACCGCCGTGGAACATCCGCGTCCGTGGCGGCATGCTGACGACCGAGGAAAGCTTGTGGGTGGATGGGCGCGGCGTTGTGCAAGATACGAATCAATTAGTGATTGTCGGCGAATTTTCCGGCATCGGCGGCGACGTCGCCTGGCAGTTCCGGCGCACAAGCTAAACACAGGGACAATATGACGGATCTCGCACGCGTCCGCCGCGCACTCATTTCGCTTTCTGACAAGTCTGGGCTCGAAAGCCTGGTCGAAGGCCTGAAGCGGCACGACATCGAAATCGTGTCGACCGGGGGCACGGCCGCGAAGCTCCGCGAACTTGGCGCGGAGGTGCGCGACATTTCCGACCTGACCGGCTTTCCGGAGATGATGGATGGCCGCGTGAAGACCCTGCACCCCAAAGTGCATGGCGGCCTGCTCGGGGTCCGCGACAACCCGGACCATGTCGCGGCCATGGCCGACCACGACATCGCGCCGATCGATCTCGTGATCGTCAATCTTTATCCGTTCGAAGCGACCGTCGCGCGCGGCGCGAACCGCGACGAAATCATCGAGAATATCGATATTGGTGGCCCGTCGATGGTGCGATCGGCCGCCAAGAACCACGCACACGTCGCGATCGTCACCGATCCCGCCGACTATGACACGTTGCTTGCCGAGCTGGATGCGAACGGCGGGCAGACTACGCTTAACCTGCGCAAGCGGCTTGCAGCCAAAGCTTATGCGCTGACCGCGGCATATGATTCGATGATTTCGCAATGGTTCGCCTACGCCGATCAGGGCGAGCGCTTTCCCCCCACCTGGTCGTTCGCAGGCACGCTGGCGATGCCGTTGCGCTACGGCGAAAACCCGCACCAGAAAGCGGCGCTCTATCTCCCGCGCGGTCCTTCGGTGCCCGGCATCGGCCAGGCCCGGCAGGTGCAGGGCAAGGAACTCAGCTATAATAATCTCAACGACGCCAGCGCCGCGCTCGAGCTTGCCGCCGAGTTCCGCGATGGGCCACCGACCGTGGTCATCGTCAAGCATGCCAACCCGTGCGGGGTCGCATCGGCCGACACCGTGCTGGAAGCCTGGACGCAGGCGCTGGCGTGCGACAGCATCTCGGCTTTCGGCGGCATCGTGGCGGTCAATCGCCCGCTCGATGGCCCGACTGCCGAAGCGATCACGCAGATCTTCACCGAAGTCGTGGTTGCTCCGGACGCCGACGAAGCCGCGCGCGCAATCTTTGGACGGAAGAAGAACCTGCGCCTTCTTCTGACCGGCGAGCTTCCAGATCCCGCGCGCAGCGGCCAGACGCTGGCCGTGATCGCCGGCGGCCTGCTGGTGCAGGACCGCGACAATGGCCGCGTTGCTCGCGATCAGCTCAAATGCGTGACCAAACGCCAGCCGACGGAACAGGAAGTCGCCGACTGCCTGTTCGCCTGGACCGTCGCCAAGCACGTCAAGTCAAACGCCATCGTCTATGCCAAGGACGGCGCCACCGTGGGCATAGGCGCGGGCCAGATGAACCGCCGCGATAGTGCACGCATCGCGGCGCTCAAGGCGCACGAAGCGGCGGATACCAATGGCTGGCCGCATCCGCGCACCATTGGATCGGCAGTCGCCTCGGATGCCTTTTTCCCCTTCGCGGACGGATTGATGGCCGCAGTTGACGCTGGGGCGACGGCGGTCATTCAACCCGGCGGGTCGATCCGCGACCAGGACGTCATCGCTGCCGCCGATGACGCGGGGCTTGCGATGCTGTTCACGGGAATGCGCCACTTCCGCCATTGATTAGCGGGGCACATCGCCTCCCGCGGCCGGACTCGGCAGTTCGAGTTGCTCGATATCGGCCTTGCGCATCCGGAACAGCTCGCGATCTTCGCTGGTGAAGCCGCGCCACCACAACATTCCGCCAAATGCCAGCAGGATTGCGGGGATTCCGACGCTAAGCTCCATCCATTCCGGAAGAAGGACCGCGAGGTTGCCGACGATCGTCGCCGCCAGCGCCGCCCACAACAACTCCCAGCGCCAGCCGGACACCGGCTCTTCCAATATGCCGCGCAGCAACATCGCCTTGGCGATCGCCGCTACCGCGAGCGACAGCACCAGGCCGATCGCGGGTGCGGTCGCCTGCCAGCTTGGCGGCCAGCCGAGATGTTTGAACAGGACGATCAGGGCGACCGTGAACGCAGCCTGCAGTCCGATCATCAGAAAGCTGAGCATCATATTGCGTTTGCGCGCGCAATAAATCAGCGCCGACTCGCTGACGGTGGCGGTCGACGCCACCACTTCGGCGAATAACAGGAACGCCAGCGCGGCGGTGCCAGTCACGAACACCGGGCCGACCAGCCCGAGCACGGCTTCACCCGGAATAGCGAGCGCCAGTGCGACTGCGGTTTGCGCCGCGATCACCCAGAAACCGACCTGCCGCACCTGTTTCGCAACCGCCGCATTGTCGCCCGCTTCGATGTTGCGGGAGATGACCGGGCCGAGGATCGGGTCGAAACTGGTCTTCAGCTTGGACGGCAGGGAGGCGACATTCTGCGCAACATAATAGATGCCGACCAGGGCCGGGCTGACGAACAGCCCAAGAAGCGCGAGATCGAGCCGGCGCGATCCCCATTCGACCGCATCCGCTGCCGCAACCGGAAGATTACGCCGCGCCATGCGCCATAATTGCGCAGGGTCCGGGCCCCAGCCGCGCGGCAAGCCATAGCTCTTCAGGAAGGGAATGAAGGACGCGATCAGCGCGCCGATCATCGACAAGGCGTAGGCGACGAGGAGGCCGTCGCGTTTGGAGTAAAACGCCCAGGCGAACGCGACGATGCTGATCGTCCAGGGTTCGACGATCGCGCGCGCGCGAACCGTCGCCCCGACATCGTTGCGATAGGCGAGGGCGGCGAGCGTCACGTCTGACCAGGCTAGGGCGAATACGGCAATCGGCAGCAGCCATTCGAGTCCCGCAATGTCGCTGTTCGGGAACATCGCCTGCGGGAACATGGCAAGCAGGGCCATGCCGATGAACGACCCGATCGCTGCGACCAGCAGCGCGTCCCAGACGATGCAGGCATGCGGCTTTTCCGTCTGGGCGAGTTGCTGCGCAAGGCCGCGCTTGAGGCCCAACGTCGCCAGCTGCGCGGCGAATTCGACGATGAGCACCGCATAAGCAAAGCGCCCGAGCGCTTCCGCCCCGTACATTCGGCCGGCGATGAACAGGAAGGGAAGCCGCGCCGCGAGCCGCAGGATGAAGCCGAAGAAGTTGATGCGGCCACCGCGCGCAAGCGCAGCCATGTCGGCGGTTGGTTCGGTCCGTTCAGCAGCCGACGTCAATGCGCCGCGCCCCAATTCACGCCCCAGCCGACTTCAACGTCGAGTGGCACGTCGAGGCTGAGCGCGGGCTCGGCCGCCTCCGCCATCACGCGCCGGATCACCGCCGCCGCTTCCTCCTCGCGACCGTCGGGCACTTCGAACACCAGTTCGTCATGGACCTGCAGAAGCATGCGCACGCCGTCGAGCCCCGCCGCCTCCAGCGCACCGTCCATCCGCGCCATCGCGCGCTTGATCAAATCGGCGCTGGTACCCTGGATCGGTGCGTTGATCGCCGCGCGCTCGCTCCCCTGGCGCAAATTCTGCTGGCGGCTGCCGATGTTGGGAAAGTGCGTCTTGCGCCCGAACAATGTGCGCGTGAAGCCGTTCTCCCGCGCGAAAGTCAGAGTCTGCGCGATATAGTTGCGGATGCCCGGGAAGCGCTCAAAATAGCGGTCGATGATCTGCTGACCTTCGTCCTTCGACACACCCAGCCGCCCGGCCAAGCCCCATGATGAAATGCCGTAAAGGATCGCGAAGTTGATCGTCTTGGCTTTGTTGCGGTTGTCGCGGTCGGCCGAACCGAACAATTCCTCGGCGGTCATGTTGTGGATGTCGGTCTTTGCCCGGAACGCCTCCTTGAGCTGCGGCACGTCGGCCATGTGCGCGGCCAGTCGGAGCTCGATCTGGCTATAATCGGCGCTCATCAGCACATGGCCGGGTTCGGCCACGAAGGCGTCGCGGATCTTGCGGCCGATTTCCGTGCGAATGGGGATGTTCTGCAAATTCGGGTCGGTCGAGGACAGCCGCCCGGTCTGCGCGACCGCGAGACTGAAACTGGTGTGGACCCGCCCCGTGTCCGGATTGATCTGCGCCTGCAACGCGTCGGTGTAGGTGCTTTTGAGCTTCGTCAGCTGTCGCCACTCCAGTACGAGGGTCGCGCACTCCACGCCTTCTCCGGCAAGCCGCTCCAGCTCCGTGACGTCGGTGGAATAAGCGCCGCTCTTCCCCTTGCGGCCCCCTTTCAGGCCGAGGCGCTCGTAAAGCACCGCCCCAAGTTGCTGCGGCGATCCGATCGTGAACGGTCCGCACGCGGCTTCGTAAACTCGCTCCTCAAGCCGGGCGATCTCGGTCGCGAACTCGCCCGACAATTTGGCAAGATAGTCGCGATCGACCTTGACACCCCGCCGCTCCATCCGCCCGATCACCGGGATCAGCGGGCGGTCGA
>JBDSZD010000003.1:0-6732 GCA_039925325.1 Sphingomicrobium sp. | reverse complement strand
CCTTCTGCGTCGGTGATCGATGTGGCGGAGCTGGTCGGACGCATCCAGACAATCCTGAACCAAATGGCCGCGGCAATTCTTGTCGCGGCTTCGGTCACGGTGCTTGCCGGAATTGCGGTTCTCGTGGGCGCCATTGCGGCCTCCAGGCAGGCGCGAAGCTACGACAGCGTGATCATGAAAGTGCTCGGCGCGACGCGTGGACAGATATTGGCGGCACAGGCGCTGGAATATGCTTTGGTCTCGATCATCCTCGCCATCCTAGCGCTGGCCCTTGGGCTTGGCGCCGCCTGGTACGTGGTCGTCCAGATCTTCGAATTCTCGTGGGCTCCCGACTGGCCGACGGTCTTGATCACGCTGGGTGCAGGAGGAGTACTGACCTTGCTGATCGGCCTGTTGGGGTCGTTGCCGTTGATGTCGGTCCGGCCCGCCGAAGCATTGAGAGTCGCTTGAAACTCGGCCCAGTGTGGGCGACGTCGGAGTGACTGGGGCCGCATTGCATTCGTTTCGAACTGCGGTTACGTCTTGTGCAGCATCAAGAGTGGGCCTGTTGCCCACGCCAACCTGCCTACCCGGGCAAGGTGGCGGTTTCTGTTAAGGAAACGATGTGGCCGGACCGGCAACGAAGCGGGCGTCAGGCAGCGTCGTTGTTCCGGTCGATTGGAAGGACGGTTTCGTGTTGCATACTCCCGCCGAACAGGACGACAGCATCGTCTCCGCGCCGCGGCTGGCGCCGGGGGAAGAGCTTGCGCCCGGACCCCGTCCGACCAGTTTCGAGGTTCCCCTAACCAGCCTCCGGGGCGAGGCAAAGGAAAAGCTGCCGGCATCGACCAAGGCGGCGCTGATCGGGCCGGACGGCGCGCCTTTGCTGGTCGTGCTTGGCGGAATTTCCGGCAACCGCTTCGCCTGCGCCAACGAAGATGGCCGATCGGGCTGGTGGAGCTCGATCTTCGGTCCGCAGGGCCCGGTCGGCGAAGGCGAGTTCCGGGTGCTTGGAATCGATTTCGTCGCCGATGAAACGGGCGCGTTCGCCCCGACGACATTGGATCAGACCGCGATCATTCGCGATTCGCTGGCCGTGATCGGGGAGGGCGATCCGTTCGCACTGGTGGGCGCGTCTTATGGCGGGATGGTCGCGCTTGCTTATGCGCAGGAATATCGTCCGAGCTCGCGCTTGATCATCTTCGGTGCAGGGGCGGAGCCGCACGCGATGGCGACGGCCGCGCGCAGCCTCCAGCGGCAGGTCGTTGCGCTTGGCATCGTCGCCGGCAAAGCCGAGGAGGCGCTGGCGATCGCACGCGCGATGGGGATGACGACCTATCGCACCCCGCGCGAGTTCGCCGACCGCTTCAAGGGCGGCATTGACAATGGCGATCCGCTGTCGAGTTCCGAGCCGTGGCGCTACCTAAGCGCGCGCGGCGCGGCCTTCATTAATGTGATGTCGCCCGGGCGCTTCCTCAGCCTGTCGGGCTCGATCGACCGCCACCGGATCGATCCCGCAGCGATCGGCAATGACGCACTGGTGATCGCGTGCACCGAGGATCAGGTCGCGCCGTTGCAGCAGTGCGCCGAACTCGCGGCCAAGCTTGGCGGCAACACCCGCTTCCGGGTGATCGAGTCCATCTACGGCCACGACAGCTTCCTGACCGAGCCGGAGCGCGTCGGAGCGTTGATCCGCGAATTCCTGGACGAAGCCCGATGAGCGACAAACGGGGGGAGGGGACGATCGTCGCCTCGGCCGGCGTCGCCGAGGACCCGACCTATCGCGGCGTCGCTCCGCCGTTGTGGGCGTCCGACACGTTCGAATGGGATTCGCCCGACGACAAGCCCGCCTATGATTATTCGCGCACCGTCAGCCCTAACCGCGACCTGCTTGCGCGCGCACTGGCGGAACTGGAAGGCGCGGCGCATTGCGCAATCACCAGTTCCGGCCAGTCGGCGGCGCTGCTGGCGTTGCTGCAGCTCGAGCCCGGCGCGACCGTGCTTGCGCCGCACGATTGCTACGGCGGCACCTATCGTCTGCTGCAGGGCCTGGAACGCAAAGAGCAAATCAAGGTCATCTTCGTCGATCAGGCCGACGACCATGCCTTCAATTCGGCGCTTGAGCGCGGCGTTCGGCTCGTGTGGCTCGAAAGTCCGAGCAATCCGTTGCTGCGGCTCGTCCCGATTGCCGCGCGTGCCACGGCAGCGAAGAGTGCTGGCGCACTGACGATTGCCGATAATACGCTGCTTACCCCATGCCGGCAGCAGCCGCTGAAGCTGGGATGCGACATCGTGCTCCATTCCACCACCAAGGCGATCAACGGCCATAATGATCTGTTCGGCGGCGCGCTGATGACCAACGACGATGCACTGGCCGAGCAGATCGTGTGGTGGGCCAATGCGGCCGGCCTCAGTGGTTCCGCGTATGACAGTTGGCAGACGTTGCGTGGCCTTCGCACGCTGCCGCTGCGGGTCGCGCGGCAGGAGCAAAGCGCGGTCGCGGTGGCCGATTGGCTGGAACGGCATGAACAAGTCGCGGCCGTGCATTTTCCTGGGCTGGCCAGTTTTCCGCAGCGCGCGCTGGCCGAACAGCAGCAATCCGGCCCCGGCTTCATGATCAGCTTTCGCGTCAAGGGCGACACGACCGCGTTCGTGCAATCGCTCCAGCTGATCACGCTCGCCTCCTCGCTTGGCGGATTTGCGACCCTTGTGTGCACCCCGGCCAGCATGACTCACCGCGGCATGCCCCCGGAAGCACAGGCCGAAGCGGGGATCACGCCCGACCTGATCCGCATGTCGGTTGGGCTCGAGGATTCGGCGGACTTGATTCAGGACTTGTCACGGGGCTTCGCCGCCCTCTAAAAGGCGGGCATGCATTCGACCGGCATCAGCACGACGACTTCGGCGCTCCGCAATTGGCGGTGGTGGCAGCACATGCACATGCGCGGACGCCCGTAACCTAGAGCCGATCAGGATCTATATGTTGCACAGGCCCGCCATCCGCGGGCCTTTTTCGTATCAGGAGCAGTCATGATCATCGTTCTGAAACCAAGTGCCACCAAGGAAGTGGTCGCAGAGCTGCTCGCCGCGATTGAAGAGCGCGGTCTCAAGCCGCTGCATATGCCCGGCACCGAGCGTGTCGTGCTCGGTGCGCTTGGCGATGAAAGGGTGCTGGCGGAGCTTAATCTGGAGAGCCACCCGCAGGTCGAATCGGTCAAGCAGATCCTTGCCCCCTACAAGCTCGTCAGCCGCGAAATCCATCCGCACGATACGATCGTCCGCATCGGCAATGCGGCGATTGGTGGCAATCGCTTCTGCCTGATTGCCGGACCGTGCGCGGTCGAGACCGAGGACCGGCTGCGCGAGAGCGCTCAGGCAGCCAAAGCGGCGGGAGCGACGATCCTGCGCGCGGGGGCGTTCAAGCCGCGCACCAGTCCCTATGCGTTTCAGGGGCACGGCGAGGAGGGTCTCAAGATTCTCGCGCGCGTCGGCCAGGAACTCGGCCTTCCGGTGGTCACCGAGGTGATGGAAACCAGCGATGTCGATGCGGTCGCCGAGCATGCCGACGCAATGCAGATCGGTGCACGCAACATGCAGAATTTTTCTTTGCTGAAAGCGGTCGGAAAGGCCGGGCGTCCAGTGGTGCTTAAGCGCGGCATGGCCGCCCGGGTCGAGGATCTGCTGCTTGCTGCCGAATATATTCTTGCCGAGGGCAACGACCAGGTGGTGTTGTGCGAACGCGGCATCCGCACGTTCGAAACCGCGACCCGCAATACGCTCGATCTCAATGCCGTCCCCTACATCAAGCAGAAGACGCATCTGCCGATCATCGTCGATCCGTCGCACGGCACCGGCATTCGCGACCTCGTCACCCCGATGGCGCTGGCCGGCGCGGCGGCCGGAGCCGACGGACTAATGGTCGAGGTTCATCATGACGCGGCCCACGCCTGGTCCGACGGTGCGCAATCGCTTCATCCGGAGCAACTGCTCGAACTATCCAACCGTCTGCGCGGCCTGATGCCGGTGCTGGGCCGCGAATTCGCATGATGCGCACGCCGTCCCTGAAGGCCGGCGAGGCGATGGCGATTTATCGCCAATTGCCGGGGAGTCACGACCCGCTCGAGCTGTATCGACTGCTATGCGGCGGACGCCCGGACAGCCTGCTGTTCGAAGCCGCGGGCGGCAGCGCATTGATGATGCCTTCCGCCGCCGTGCGCGTCACATGCCGCGCCGGGGAAGTGACGATTGCATCGCTAGGCGACGGCGGAACGCAGGTCATCGAGGCGGTCGCCGCCAAGCTCGCGCAATTCGTGAGCGATCGAAGCGACGGCGAATTGCGCCTGCGCTTCGAGCGCAGCACCAGCTCCGATCTCGAGGAGCGGTTGCTTGCGTCGTCGCCATTCGATGTCCTGCGCGCGCTGACCCGCTTTCCATCCATGTCGCCGGAGGAAAAATTCACTCTGTTCTGCGGCGGAGTGGTGGCGTTCGACCATGTCGACCTGTTCGAGGAATTGCCGCAATCGCCGTCCGACCCATTATACTATCCGGACTTCGAATTCTGGCTTGCCGACATGCTTGTACTGGTCGAACCCACCGGCAAGGCGCGCATGCTTTCGACCTTCTTCGGCAGCGACGATCCCGATCGCGCGACCCGCGCCTATCACTCGGCCGTGGCGCGGCTCGACACTTATTATGCGCAGTGCCGGTTACCAGCGGATCGTCCCGGTGAAATACTGCCGGACTCAGCCGGTGGCGATGCCGTGCCCGATCTCGATGACGCCCAATATGCCGACCTCGTCGTTCGCGTGAAGGAGAATATCGCGGCCGGGGACGTCTATCAGATCGTCCCGTCGCGCACCTTTAGCACGCCGTGCGCGGACCCGCTCGCGGCCTATGCGCGCCAGCGGGTCAGCGACCCGTCGCCCTATATGTTCTTCGTGTCCGGGGCCGGGCACGTGCTGTTCGGTGCGTCGCCCGAGACGTCGGTCAAGGTGTGGCGCGAAGGCGGCGCGGCGATGGTTGAAGTCAAGCCGATCGCCGGCACTCGGCGGCGCGGCGCGACCTCCGACGAGGACGACCGGCTCGAAGCCGATCTGCGCCTCGATGCCAAGGAAGGCGCCGAGCACATCATGCTGGTCGATCTTGCGCGCAACGATGTCGCCCGGGTCAGCACGCCGGGCACACGCCGCGTCGCCAAGCTTCTGACGGTCGAGCGCTACGCCCGCGTCATGCACCTGGTATCCTCGGTCACTGGGGAGCTTGCAAAGGGCCTCGACTGCCTCGACGCGCTGCAGGCGTGTTTGAACGTCGGCACCCTCAGCGGCGCGCCCAAGCTGCGCGCGACCGAATTGCTGCGCGGCTATGAAGCCACCAAGCGCGGGCCTTATGGCGGCGCGGTCGGCTGGCTGTCGGGCACGGGCGAGATGGACACCGGCGTCGTGATCCGTTCGGCCGTGGTCAAGGATGGCGTCGCTTATGTTCGCGCCGGGGCCGGCGTGGTGCATGATTCCGATCCGCTCGCCGAAGCCGAGGAAACCAGGGTCAAGGCGTCCGCCGTGCTTGCGGCGCTGCGCGGAGGCCAAGCATGAGCGAGAACATCCTGCTGCTCGACAATCGCGACAGCTTCACCTTCAACCTCGTCGAATGCTTTCGCCTGATGGGCAAGACGGTGAAGGTCGTCCGCAACGACATCGCCGCCGACGATGCTTTGCAAATGGCGCTGGACAGCGCGGCGTTGCTCGTCCTGTCTCCCGGCCCGGGCCAGCCGCAGGATGCGGGCTGCATGGTCGAACTGATCGGCAAGGCCAAAGGCAAGGTGCCGACGCTCGGCGTGTGTCTCGGCCATCAGGCGATCGTCTACGAAGCCGGCGGCGCGGTCACCCGCGCCCGCGAAACCGTGCACGGCAAGAGCTGGGCGCTCCACCATGACGGCCAGGGCGCCTTCGCCTCCGTCCCCAACCCGTTTCGCGTCGGCCGCTATCACTCATTGTGCACCAAGGACGTGCCCGCGCGGTTCACTGTGCACGCTCGCATCGACGACATGGCGATGGCGATCAGCGACCGCGAGACCAAGCAATATGGCGTGCAGTTCCACCCGGAATCCGTGCTGACCCCGCGCGGCGATACTTTGCTCAAGGCGATTGTGGACGATTTGGCCTGATCTTCCACTCAGATGATGTAAGGTGTTTCGATGGGTAAGACCGAACACACTCAGTCCGAAAAGTTCGAAAACGCCGCTCGCAAGCTGGAGTGCGACGACGAGCCGGAGCGCTTTCGTGAGCGCGTCGGTAAGCTGGTGAGGCACAGGCCGGTGGAGAAGCCGGAGTGATTCAGCAGCCCATCGAATTTGCGTTCTTCGGCATCGCTGGCGTGATCATGGCGATCACGGCTCTAAAGCCGCAATGGACCGTGTATGTTCTGACCTATGGACGCCCGGACCGCGCCAAGGGCCGTGAGAGCGGCGTCGCCGTTATGCGCGTGTGTGCGGCAATCGCTGCCATAGGTGTCGTCATAGCGCTTCTGGCTCCCGCCGCGTAGCACCTAAGCGCCACGCTCGTTCTCACCGTGTTTGTCAAATACGTAATCGCCAGTATTTTGCACCGCGTTAACTTTTTTGCTTGGCATCGCGACTCGGATGATTCATTGATTCTTTCCGACAGCTCAAAGCGTTGCTTGAGGGGGAGATTGGCATGAGCATTGATTTCATCCGGCCCGAAGTCGATGAACTTCGTCCGCGTATCAGCGTGATCGGTG
>JBDSZD010000002.1:0-2333 GCA_039925325.1 Sphingomicrobium sp. | reverse complement strand
GTCCGGCAAGGTGTCGCTGCTGATCGACCTGGTGACTGGACGGTTCGAGGTGATGCTTTCGGGCGGGCTCAAGCGCTACGCCATACCGGGGCTGGGAATCGTCGATGTCGTCACGGACTTGCGGGTGGTGCCTGGGCCTGGCGGGAAGGGCTCGCGCGTCGTCGGCACGGGCAAAGCGTGGGTGCGCCGGCTCGACAACAGTTTCTTCGCGGACCTGACCGGCGGGCTGCCAAGGCTCGAAACGAATCTCGAACGCGGGGCCGACGGCATCCTGCGCTTTTCGACCCTGGAGATTTTTTCGCCCAAGCTTCGGCTGAGCGGCTCCGGGCAGCGCAACCGCGACGGTACTTTTCATATCGTCGCCACCGGCCGGCAGGCGCAATATGGGCCGCTGAAGATGGTTCTCGACGGCCCGATCGAGCGTCCGCGCGTCGATCTGCTGCTCGATCGCCCCAATGAAACGCTCGGGTTGAGCGCCGTTCGGCTGTTGCTCACCCCAACGGTCGCCGGGTTCGATTATCGCGCGGCGGGAGGCTCGAAGCTGGGACCGTTCACCAGTGACGGCCGGATCCTGCTGCCGAAGGGTGGCAAGACAGTCGTGTCCATCGCTTCGATGGACGTCGGCGGTACGCGCGCGACCGGTGACCTGCGTTCGGATCCGGGCGGTTTTAGCGGTCGCCTGACCGTGGCGGGCGGAGGGCTACGAGGCAGTCTCGATTTTGCGCCGATCGGAGACGCGCAACGGATTGAGACGCATTTGGCCGGACAGAATGTGCGCTTTCCGGGGATTTTCTCTGCGCGTTCCGGACGGCTCGACGGAAGCGTATTGCTAGCCGAAGGGCGCACGACGCTGGATGGCGTGCTCGACGCGCGCGGCTTCGAAGGCGGCGGGATCACGCTGGCGCGGGTCACCGCCAACGCCAAGCTCGTCAATGGCAGCGGACAGGTGCGCGCCGCATTCGCCGGACGGCGCGGTGCAGCGTTCGATTTCAGCACCCTGGCGGACGTCAGTCCCGACACTATTCGCCTGACAGGGCGGGGACGCATCGACGGACGCCCGCTCGAACTTCGTCAGGCGGCAGTGCTCACGCGCAGCGGCGACGGCTGGGCGCTCGCGCCGACCAGCTTCGCTTTTGCGGGCGGAAGCGGGCGGCTCTCCGGAAACAGTGGTTCAAGGCCCGAAGTCCATGTCGAACTCGCGGCCATGCCGATGCAGATCATGGATATCGTGTCGCCCGGCCTGGGGCTCGGCGGTTCGGCGACCGGGCGGCTGGACTATGCGTGGAAAGGCAATCGTAGCGGCCGGCTGGATCTCAAGATCCGTGGGCTCAGCCGCGCCGGGCTGGTGCTAGCATCGCGACCGATCGATGTCGGCATTGCAGCAGCCGTCAGTGACGGGAAGGTCGCCGTGCGCGCGGTGGCGGCAAGCGGCGGACAAGTCATCGGCCGCGCTCAGGCGCGCTTCGCACCGCTTGGCAACGGGCCATTGATGGCCGAAATGCTCAATGCGCCGATGTTCGCGCAGCTGCGCTACGCCGGCCCGGCCGACACGTTGTGGCGTCTGTCCGGCACCGAATTATTCGATCTGTCCGGCCCGCTTGCCATTGGCGCCGACATCGGCGGGCGATTTACTGCTCCGGTGATCCGCGGTTCCCTGCGCGCGCAGGGCGCAAGACTGGAAAGCGCCGTTACGGGCATGGTCATCGATCAGCTGGCGGCGGAAGCGCGCTTTTCCGGCCCGCAGCTGATTTTCACGCGCATCGCGGGCAATACCAGCGGAGGCGGAGCGATCCAGGGCAGCGGCAGCGCGACCTTCGCGGGCGGGCGGACATCGCTCGATCTTCGCTTCACCACGGACCGCGCACTGCTGCTCAACCGGGACGATGTCGCGGCGCGCGTAACCGGGCCATTGACGATCCGCTCCAACGGGCAGGGGGGGACGATCGCGGGCAATCTGCGCCTGGACTCGGGCCGCTTCCAGCTGGGCCGCGCAAGCGCCGCCGGCGCCGTTCCGCGGCTGCAGGTGCGGCACGTGGGCCTCGATCAAGTCGATACCATCGATGTCGCTGAGCTGCAGCCATGGCGACTGGACCTGAAGCTCGCTGGCGGAGATTTGCGAGTCACCGGGCTTGGGATCGACAGCCGCTGGACGACCGATCTCGAGGTCGGTGGGACCGCCGACGCGGCGCGGTTCACCGGACGGGCCGACCTCGTCCGCGGCGACTATGATTTCGCCGGGCGCAATTTCCGGCTGGAGCGCGGAATTATCCGCTTTCGCGGCGAAAGCCCGCCGGACCCGCAACTGGACATCAGCGCCGAAGCGCAGGTCCAGG
>JBDSZD010000001.1:0-2087 GCA_039925325.1 Sphingomicrobium sp. | reverse complement strand
CATACGGGCCCGCAGCTCTCATCGCTGCAACCAGAGGCCGGACAGATGGCAGCATCCGACTACCTGCCCAACCTCCAAAATACCGCTTGCGTCTTCAGGGGCGTCCACAGATGGAAAGCGGACATTCGACATGCTTTGAAATGAGCATGCCCAGCCCCGACACCCTCAGGCCGTTCATCAATGACGATCCGAGCGACTTCGCAACGCTCGCAGGGTCGTGTGGCAACGTCATTGATGCGTGGCTTGCTGAAGGCGGCGAGCCGACCGACGACGAGGTGATCAGGTTCTATAGCTTATGGAGCCAATCGTTGGACGCACGGGGCAGCGACGAGAGCGGCTTCTTTCGTTGGGCCTACCCGCTCTTCTTAGAATCACGCGACGAAGCGCGAGCCCGCATCGAACAAACCTGAAGTCCGCTATGGGTCGAAAGCGGGCATTCAGTTCAAAAAACCGATGTCCGGTGCGGCCACACGAAAGAGTGACGGCACCGTGCCGGGGGCAGACGCGGCCGGAAATGGCTCCCCGGGCCTGATTCGAACAGGCGACCATTCGATTAACAGTCGAACGCTCTACCGCTGAGCTACCGGGGAACATCTTTTCGGATGCGAGGCGGCTAATAACGGACAAGCCTCCAAACGCAAGGGTTTCGGTTCCCCTGCGAAGGCAGGGGTCCAGACGCGCGCAGCGCTTGAAGCAAGTGCTCGCGTGTTGCGCTCGGACTGGGCTTCTGCCTTCGCAGGAGCACGAAGCTATGTCGCGAATTGCTCCATGGCGATGCGTTCGTCGAGCGCATGTTCGGGGTCGAACAGCAGGGTCAGCGATCGCTCGCGGTCGAGGCGGACGCTGACTTCGACGACGTCGCGGACCTCGAATTGGTCGGCGACCGCCGAGACCGGGCGATTCTCGGGATCAAGGACGCGGAAGGTGATGGCGGTGTCGTCGGGCAGGATCGCCCCGCCCCAACGACGCGGACGGAAGGGGCTGATCGGGGTCAAAGCGAGCATTCGCGCCTGCAGCGGCAGGATCGGGCCGCGCGCCGACAGATTGTAAGCGGTCGAACCGGCGGGCGTGGCGACCAGCACGCCGTCGCAAGCCAGCTCGGAGATGGCGGTGCGGCCGTTGACCAGGACCTCGATCTTGGCCGTCTGGCGGGTCTCGCGCAGCAGCGAGACTTCGTTGATCGCCGCGTGCGTGAAGGTTTCGCCGCTGATCGTGATTGCCTGCATTTCGAGCGGTGCGACGTGGATCGCCTTGGCACCGGCGATGCGCTCGGCAAGACCTTCCATGCGCCAGTCGTTCATCAGGAAACCCACCGTGCCGCGGTTCATCCCGAACACGGGCTTGCTAGTTCCGCTCTCCAACATGTCGTGCAAGGTCTGCAACATGAAGCCGTCGCCGCCGAGCGCGACCAGGGTTTTTGCGTCACCCGCATTCGCCCAGTCGTAGCGCTGGCAAAGCAGCTCCTCAGCCACCTTCGCACCGTCGGTCGGGGACGAAAGCAACCCCAGGCCAAGCGCCCTGAGGTCGCGATCCGCGCCGTCATTCATCGTCCCGGGGGCATCAGCGCTCAAGCGATGGTCCTTATGACTGCTTATCCAAGTGCGGCACACATAAGGCCCTGCATGGCCCCCGTCACTGTCCCGTTTCGGGGCGCGGGGTGAACAGTGGCTTCCGCATGTCACTGCAGCCGTCTAGCTGGCGTCGATGAACATATGGAATGACAGCTGGGGCAAGCGCGAGTCCGACATGCAGGCGCCGGCTCCGGTCGCGCCCCGTCGTGACCGGCTTCTGGAAGCGGTGATCGCACAGGAACAGATCGACGTTCTGTATCAGCCGCAGATCAGATTGCGGACCGGCGAAGTCGTCGGAGCCGAGGCGCTCGCGCGTTGGGGCGATGCCGCAAGCGCCGACGTTTTGTTCAGCCGCGCGACCGCCGGCGGCCTGGCCGAACGACTGTCTCGCCTCGTCCAGCACAAGGCGCTGCGCGCCGCGGCGACGTGGGAAGGGCCGCTGCGCGATCTCCATATGTCGATCAATCTGCTGCCGCAGGACATTTGCAGGCGCGGCTACGAAACCTGGCTGCTCGA